>JADFXZ010000165.1 GCA_015233265.1 Nitrospirota bacterium | reverse complement strand
CGCTTGGCCTTGCCTGCTTTAATATCGCAACCGCCCCCGCCACATGCGGCGAGGCATAAAGATGGGACTGTCGGCATTGATGAACGTAGCAGCGTCGGCCTTATCGACGATGAGTCAGGCTTTAACCATAACGGGGAATAACATATCCAATGTTAATACCCCTGGGTATGAGACACAAAACGCAATTCTCGAGGTGAACAACCCCAATACCGCCATAATGGGGGCATCCGGAACTGGTGTAAAATTAGCATATGTCCAAAGGCAATATGATAGTTTTACACAAGCGCAGATGCTGCTTGAAGAGCAAAATAGCGGAAAGCAGAACGTTCTTCAGGGTACGTATTCACAGGTGGAAAACGCAATAAATGACCAGACAGGCACTGGACTCTCGGCCTCTATAACCAGCTTTTTTAACGCGTGGCAGTCACTGTCCACAAATCCAGAAACTCCGGAACAACGGACAGTGGTCATATCAGACGGTCAGAACATCATCACTCAGGCACAGCAAATCGAGAGCCAGTTTAACAACATCTCTGACTCTATAGATAAATCCGTTCCCGATACCATAAAGCAGATAAACAATCTGGCCTCACAGATTTCGAATTACAACACAAGCATAGCGCTGACCCAGGCTGGAACCAGCCAGGAGGCAAACGACCTGATAGACAAACGGCAGGCCGCGCTGACTCAGCTTGCCGGACTGGTCAACTTCAGCACGTTAGACGATAAATCCGGAGCGGTTACAGTTATAGTCGGCGACAGAAATCTTGTCGGCGTCGGTAACATTGTAAACCCCATAACGATGCAGAAACTTACTGACGGCAAGATACAGATAAACATAGATGGCATAAATGAAACCTCTCAGATAACTGGCGGGAAGCTTGGGGCAGATCTTCAGCTCAAAAACAACGCTCAGAGTGGGCTGCCTGCCGCTTTGGCAGGCCTCAGAACTACAATTGCCGCAATCACAAACATGGTCAACTCTGTCCAGACCAAGGGCTATGATTTAAACGGCAAGGCTGGAAGCAATTTCTTTAACCCGCTTAATGTAACCGCCTTAAACGAAAACAGCTCTACGGCCTCCGTAGCGTCGGCCATTATTACTGATACCTCCGCCCTTACTTACAAGGAATACGAGGTCAGGTTCACAGGCGGCAGCAACTATCAACTGTATGACATAAAAAACAATACCTCGACAAACGGCACGCTCAGCGGCAATACGCTTAACGTAGATGGGATGCAGATAACCTTTGCCGGGAGTCCTTCGACGGGCGATGTGTTTAAAATCTCCCCTATACAGACAGCCATTTTAAACGGCAAAGTGGAGCTGTCTGACCCCACACAGATTGCGGCGGCAAGCTCTCCCACTGCCATCCCCGGGGGCAACGGCAACGCCCTTGCAATGGTTGCGCTTTCTAAGCAGTCAATCTCGGTGCTGTCTGACAGTACGATAAGCGAATACTATGCCTCTGTAGTTGCCACAATCGGAAACAACGCCGCTTCGGCAAACGATAACCTGACATTCTCCAAAAATGTGTTAGCTCAGCTTCAGCAGCAGAATGCCTCAGTCTCAGGGGTTTCTTTAGATGAGCAGGCGATGAACCTTGTGCAATATCAAAAGTCCTATCAGGCGGCTGCCCAAATTGTAAACGTCACCAGTACTCTGCTGGATACATTGGTCAATTTAGTAAAATAACGAGGGTGGATAAATGAGAATATCAAGTTTCATGTACTTAGATATGATGAAGAAGTCCTTTCAGGACAATATTTCTCAACTCTATGACTCACAGGAGCAGCTGTCATCTGGGTTGAAGGTAAATAAACCCTCTGATGACATATCCGCTATGGGGCAAATACTGGGGTATAAGGTGGACATAGCTAATTCCACCCAATACCAGAAAAACATTAGCGCAGCACTGTCATTCCTTCAAACTTCAGATACGGCAATGTCAAGCGTTGTGGATAACCTCCAGCGTATGGAAGAACTCATGGTAAGCGGCGTAAACGGCTCCACTGACGCCTCCGGCAGGCGGGACACCGCCGCCGAGATAGATACAATAAAAAATAGTCTGTACTCGCTGTCTCTGACGCGCTCCGGTGACAGGTATCTGTTCTCAGGAAGTCAGACCAACACGGCAAGCTTTGCCACTTCCCCAACTGGCATCTATACCTATGCGGGTGACAGCGCCCAGATTTCTATCAACATAAACAGCACAGCCCAGGTTATTGAAAACATCACAGGGTCGGACGCATTTGCGTATTCTCTGCAAGGTACGAATTCCATAAGGTTGACTTCTGGCAATTGGGCGCATTTCGTGCCGTCACCCGTGTCAACTAAGATAACTGTAACTCTAAGCACATCGAGTTCGCCATCAGCGGCAGGGATTGAACAGGCATCCTTTTCTAACTACATGGAAATGACAAATGTAATCGCAAAAGCCTTTAACAACAATGACGTTGACATGATAAACGCAATGATGAGCCCTCTGCAGTCAGCCCTTGACAAGGTCACCACAGTAAGGGCTACCATAGGCGCAAGGCTCAATTATTTGCAGCAGACCGGTAGTAATAACGACAGCAACAATGTCAACCAGACAGAATATCTGTCAAACACACAAGACTCCGACATTACAGTGACAACGACCGATATATCGAAGTCTGAAATGGCGCTTCAGGCTCTGCGGCAGTCCTCCGGCCAGGTGATGTCTCAGACATTGTTCGACTTTCTGACTATAAAGTAATTGGAGAATTGTCCGATATATATGATATACTATGCGGTGTTGGCGTAGAGAGAGCTTGGATGCTCTTAGCATGAAAGTAATACAGGGGGCAAGATGCTCGTATTGACACGGAAGTCAGAAGAGGCCATAAAGTTAGGCGATTCCATTACGATTACCGTAGTGGAGATTAAGGGTAACAAGGTCAGGCTCGGAATAGATGCCCCCAACGGCGTCAGAATATTCAGAAATGAGCTGTATGAGAAGATAAAAACCGAAAATATCTTGTCAGCAGGGCTTACCAGCGGCGAGTTCGAGAAGATAAAAGATGTCCTGCAACGATAATAATAAAATAGTGTTTCAGACCTCGAGATTTGGCTCTCTCGAGGTGGACGCTGAGAAGATTATCACATTCCCAGACGGTATTCTTGGGTTTCCGGCAATTAAAAGATACGTGCTGCTTGACCACAAGGAAACGGTGCTGAAGTGGCTTCACGCGGTAGATGACCCCGATGTTGCCTTTATCGTCATAGAGCCGAGGATTATGCTTCCAAAATTTAATATGACGCTTGACCCTACGACAAAGCGGTTTCTTCAGCTGGACAGCGAAGATGACCTTGTCACTTTTGTAATCATAAGGGTAGAAAAGGAGCAGGTGATTGCTAATTTTCACGGACCGCTGCTCTTTAACGCCGCACTGAGATTAGGTGTTCAAGTCGTGCTGGATAAGCTATAAACCTCTGATGCAAGTGTTGGGCAGCGCTCGAATTAAAGCGGGGAGTATCGGGTGAACTTCAATGTCGATAATATAGGCGCTAATAAGGGCGGCAATGTAGTACTTCTGGCCAGACCCGATGGCCGGCCAATTTCCCTCGTCTCAGGGCAAGCTGTAACTGCCGAAGTCGTCAATACAGTTGGCTCTGGCCTTGTAATGCTTCGAATAACCCCACAATCTGGTAACAGCGGCGACACTCAGGGAGCGCTTCTCCTAGCCAAGACAAATGTTGCGCTTAACGCTGGCGACCAGATCTCCTTAAAAGTGATTGGCGGCGACAAGGACATCAGTCTCAAGTTTGTTGGTTTTGAATCGCGTGCTCCCCAGCCGCAGCCAGTCTCCTCAGCCGCGCCCGAGTCCGCCCCTGCGCTGCCAACCACCCCCGAACAAGCATCCACTACAACAGCGCCGGCCACTGTGCAGACAGTTGCTCAAAAGGTACAGCTGCTGCTTTCTGAGCTTTCGGGAGCGCGCCTTACGTCCACGGACTTTCAGGACTTACAGAAGTTATTAACTAATATACCGTCAAATGTTAAAAATCAATTCCCTGAGTTTCGGCAGCTTGCCTCTGCGATGCCCGATATACAACAGCTCAATGCACAAACCCTCAAGACGGCGGTTGAGGGCTCAGGCGTGTTTCTTGAAACCAATGTAAAGCAGTCCGCCCTGCAGGAGCTAAGCAATGCCCCAGATGTCGTAATGGCCAAAGATACACTTAATTCAATTGTCCAAAAGGCAGTCGAGGCCTTTCAGTATCCGCAGACCGAAGAGCACACGCGTTCGTTTTTAAGCGACCTGACAGCGGTAACATATAAGGGGATTGCCTCTCTAAACTCTGACAATGCCCGTGATACAATCAATATGCTTAATCAGGCGATAGAAGACTGCCTCAAAGTAGTAGAAGAAGATAAGACCATGCACACAGGCTGTAATTGCGGTGATGTGCTCACCTCCGTAAAACAAACGCTCGACGCGGCGTTATCACCGCAGACTGCCCCATCCAAAGACGCGGCAGTCACTTTGGCAGGCCAACTCAGCCCCCAGCGCGGAAGCGGCAATGCGCCAACAGATGTACTACCATCGCCAACTCAAAAGGGCGTGGAAGCGGCCAGAGATTTGACAAACCCTCAAGTCTCCCCCAAAGACGAAATAATTTCATTATTAGACCCGGGCAGCCCCCAGCGCGGAAGCGGCAATGCGCCAACAGATGTACTACCATTACCAGATCAAAAGGGCGTGGAAGCGGCCAGAGATTTGACAAACCCTCAAGTCTCCCCCAAAGACGAAATAATTTCATTATTAGACCCGGGCAGCCCCCAGCGCGGAAGCGGCAATGCGCCAACAGATGTACTACCATTACCAGATCAAAAGGGCGTGGAAGCGGCCAGAGATTTGACAAACCCTCAAGTCTCCCCCAAAGACGAAATAATTTCATTATTAGACCCGGGCAGCCCCCAGCGCGGAAGCGGCAATGCGCCAACAGATGTACTACCATTACCAGATCAAAAGGGCGTGGAAGCGGCCAGAGATTTGACAAACCCTCAAGTCTCCCCCAAA
>JADFXZ010000164.1 GCA_015233265.1 Nitrospirota bacterium | reverse complement strand
ACGCCTCTGTGGCGTTTGCCGACTTTAGAGATCAAAGATTTTTGAATATAATGAGGTACTTAGTGAGGCAAAACCGGCCATAAATTTTTCTACCTTGACAGGGCAGGGTAACATTCGTGCCAGCGTGCTTGGCTATAAGAATCAGGCGGCAACGGCAGAGGATTTGGCCGCGATGGCTGCCCATCTGAGGCAGAGTGTCGATGACGGGTCAATCGGCATGTCAACCGGACTGATATATTCCCCCGGCGTGTTCTCGACAAACGCGGAGCTTATCGATCTGATAAAGCTCTCAGGGCTGTCATCGCTGATTTATGCAACTCATATGAGAAGCGAAAGTGACGCCCTCATCGAGTCCATCGAAGACACCATAGAAATTGGCAGACAAACCGGCATAAAGATTCACATCTCACACCTGAAAACCGCGGGCAAACAGAATTGGCATAAAATAGACGCGGTCATAAAATTGATAGAAGACGCCATTGCCGAGGGTATCAAGGTTACCTGCGATCGCTATCCATATACGGCCTCACAGACCTCGCTCGATACGGCGCTGCCCTCATGGACATACGAAGGTGGAGACGAGGCAGAGCTTGCCCGGCTTTCGAATCCTGAGCAGTTGAAGAGGATTAAGGCGGAGACAGCGTCCTTTCGCGAAAGCGATGAGTATTGGAAGGGAGTCCTTATCTCCAGCGTAAAGACCGAGAAAAAACGGCACCTTGAGGGTATGACTATTGCAGATGCTGCGGCGATGGCGGGGAGGAAGCCCATTGATTTTGCCATAGACCTGTTAGTGGAGGAACGCCTTGCCGTAGATGCCATATTCTTTTCGATGAACGAGGACAATCTCAGGCGCATACTAAAACTGCCAAACTGCATGGTTGGCTCAGACAGCACGATAAGACCGCTTGTCGGGCACAATGGAAATGGTACAAATGACCTGTCAGGGAAACCCCACCCGCGCGGCTTTGGCAGCTTTCCTAGGTATTTGAGTAAATATGTATTGTCTGAGGGCCTAATGACACTTCCTGAGGCGATAAGAAAGCTGACAGGCCTGGCTGCGGAGACCTTCGGATTGAAAGACCGCGGGGTGATAAGACAAGGGGCATATGCTGACATTACGGTCTTTAATGACAAGACAATCAGAGACACAGCCGAGTTCACCAACCCGCGAAGCGCCCCAGAGGGCATAGAATATGTATTTGTCAACGGCACCCTGTCTGCCAGAGGCGGCACAGCGATGCCAAAGAGAGCCGGTATGGTATTATGATGGTGTTATAGCTGGCGGGCGCTGCACATACTGCTTAGAATAATGTGCAGCCCTGCTCTTTGAATTCCTCGATTTTTATCAGCAAATCCTCCTCTGTGCAATTCAACTGAGCTGCCAGGCATTTTACGCAAAAGACATTCTTTGTGCGTTTGCCAAGGAGCTTCTTATTCAGAGCAAAATGGTCTTTTTGTATTGAAGAGCTGCACACATGGCATACGGGTTTCACATTCGTTATCCACTGCCTTTGATGTTTATGTCTGGAATATCCCTGCCGCGATATTCTGTGTCTATGATGCCAAGCTGAGTCTTTATAATCCTTCGCATCGACTTCGCCGGTTCGAGGCAGTATTGATTAAACTCTTGCGAGTTGATGTTCTGAGAGTTTCTGATATGTGGAAACAGTAGTTTCATAAAACCGGTACAAATCTTCTTAATCGCCTCGGTATCTCTTGTATCTGCATTTGTTGGGACATCGAGTATCTCATCGACGATTGCCCTATATATTAACTCGTCTCTGAGCATGTGAAGGATTTCGGAGAAATATTCTACGTTGAGCGCCCAGTCGTTGACTTTCAGGTCTTCTTTCATACGGGGGATTGCCCATCCCTTGATAAACCCGTGGAAGCGGTCAATTAGGGCGGATTCGTGGAAGACATCCGGCAGATTCATAAACATATTGACGTTTACATTCATATGCTGCTCATCAATATTGCCAAGCAAGACTATGCCTGCGTGCCCTATACCTCTGTGGTTGCCGACACGGTACTCGCCGCTTTCCATGTAGCCCTTCAGTACGCCCTGCATCTCGTTCTTATCAGGGAATGTTATGCTCTGAACCTCGTCCAGCGCGACGTAATCATATCTGGATGCCAGACCGCCCGCGCCCTTACTAATATCGTAGAACATCTTAGCCCGTGAGATACTGCCTCCGCTGACGAGCCATCCATACTTGCTGAGCTGTGAAAACAGATAGGACTTCCCGGTACCCTTTGGCGCAAGCTCAATAAGATTCAGGCGTTTTTCAATAAAAGGCAATAACCGGCTGAGCATAGTGAGTTTTTGAGATGCGTTGCTATGGTGGATGGGATGTGATAGCACCAATCCTCAAAAGGCTGAGCATAGTGAGTTTTTGAGATGCGTTGCTATAGCCTGCCGGATTATAGTCTATTGCGCTGAGAATGATGTCTATCCACTCTGCAAGTGTAAACTCAGCCCTTGCCCCGATATAGTAGTCCAAGTCTATGGTATAGGGGCAGAATGGCTTGAAATCGATCATTTTAATTACGGTATCTTCGCGCGGGCCGTGATTAGTACAGACCAGCTCCACCACCCCCCAGACCTCATTCGGCGAAAACAAGTAATCCTTGTTCAACTCCACAGTGTCCCAGTCGGCAATAGCCTCACCTTTTTTCTTGGGCACGGCAAAATCAGGTAGACTAAAAAAAGCGGTACGGCTTGATATATCTATTTCAACCTTTACTTTTGCAAGAAACCTGACGGCCTGATAGTTTCTTGCCATCTCAAATTTCAGATGTTCCCATTGCTCTTTTTTGGGGATAACCTTCTTGACGTAAGCGGATACCTCTTCTTTGTCTATTATGCCGTTGTCATCGGCAAACTTCATAATAATCCAGTCTCTCATAAAAGAGGGCAGGCTCAACACAGAGAAAAACTTCCCCTGATCGGGCGACTTATAAACCAGCATGTCAGCGAAATATTTCTTTAGTTTGTCGGCTGCCATATATTATCCTCTCTCACTTATATATCAAGCGACGATGTTATGCCCTTTTGTATTTTATATTGAATAGTCCCTAATGGCCTGCCTTTGTGTAATAGTCTTGCCTTGTAATCTGTTATTTTCCTGTCCACATCTGGTTCAAAGTGCCAGCCGTCAATATCTTTTACGCAGTCATATCTTTTGCCGCCAACCTCTGCCTGTAACACATCGAAATCCCTGTCAATAGTAAATATAACAATAACTTTTTGACCGGCCCGCAGTTTGATTTCAGGCGTTAGTACAGTAATAGTAACGGTCGCAACAGTGACATCCGAGTCAAATGGACGTTTCGATAATTCGATTATAGGAACCAGAACTTCCTCAAGCGATGCCCCGCCGTGTATCTCTCCGGTAACACCGCCTTGTATGCTGAACCTGTCATAATCTGCGAATACATGATATTGGTCTTTATCCACACAACCGCTGATGTTGCTGTTATAGTCGTTATCTTTATCTATGCAATATCGTCCGTGTCTTTCAATCTTCGCGCCTTCTTTTGCTTTATGCGTCTGAGAGTGTGCCATTACAGCCAATCTGCTTGCCCCGTGGTCGGCGGTGATTATTACTTTATCATATTCATGCAACTTTTCGACTGCTTGCCTTAATGCCTTTTCAATCAGCGTAAATTCCTTTATTATATATTCTGGATATTCCCCTTTGTGTTTCAGTTCATCTAATTCACGAAACTTAATATGATTTCGTCCCTGTAAAAAATCATTATTTAATTCCGTAATGGTTGGAATATTAGCGTATCCGATTCTGATTCTAAAATGAACAACTTGGTGGTGTTCTCTAAGCATGAATGTGATAAGGCTTAAATACTCAACCCCAAGCGCGTCTATCCAAACGATGAGACTGTTTTTACCATAAGCATCATCAATGAGCTTATTTCTTGAGTTTTGCTCCCACCAAAGACCCTTTGAGGCATATTCCCTGACTTTATCGATAAATTCAGAGTTTACCGTATTTGTGATTTTTTGTTTTTTATACTGCGCGAAATAATCCATAAGTTTTTTGCTCTCAAAGACATCCGGCTCAAGATATGCCTTAATACGTGGGTCTACCGCCTCTAATAAGCCAATAATATTTTCATTCAACCCCTCAGTCTCTATAGTCCTGAGCGTTTGACAACTCTCCTTCAATGTGCAATCTGTAAGATAATACAGCTTTTGCACGGGTTTTTTAATATGAGAAATAGCCTCCCAAAAGGACGTCGGCAGCGTTTCTATAGAAAGACATTTCAAGTACTCCTTACGCTGTCCGTAAAACTCTTGATATTGGTTATGTTTAGTATCTATTTTGCAAATCGAGCAGATAATATTTTCTACAAATGCGTCGGAGTTAAAGTCAGTATTATCTAATACAATGCGCATGTACTCATTTGTAGACGCCAGCTTTGACCATAACCATATAGCCCACTGCTCAAAGCCGGTACAACTGTTCCATATCCCTAACAGATACTTGGCGTCATATTTTGTAATATTAAATAAACCGGTAAAGACACCGTTTAATGTCCTGCCAGTGTTCATTAGTATAAGCAGTTCTTTCCATTGCCAACCAGCGCCCATTATCTCGGTTACGATTCCACTGTGATTTTTCAAAACAATTGAGCCACTTTTTCAAAACAATTGAGCCAGCCCCTGTTCAGCTGGATTGAACCAAGCGGAACAGGTAGCCGCCGTATCGCAGCAACTCAATCAAAAAGACCATACTACTTCTAAAAGAAAGCTGGGGGTATTATGGGAAGGAAGAGGTATGCTGTGATAGAGATATTGGATATTTTCAGGAGATACCAATCCGGTGATAGTGTTAGGAGGATATCGAAAGCCACGGGTGTGGCAAGGAATACGGTAACGAAGTATATAGAAATAGCCGAGGAGCACGGTTTTTCGTTTAAAGTGGCAGGTGGACTTGATGACATATCGGCGGTGGTATTTAATGAAATACATGGCGGTGGAGAGAGCAACAGGAGGCTTTATCAATAGGTGTGTAAAAATATTTCATCAGGCGGCCTCCTCAGTA
>JADFXZ010000163.1 GCA_015233265.1 Nitrospirota bacterium | reverse complement strand
AAAAAACTGAGCCGACAGTTATAACGTACTCTATTGCTTATAAAATAAAGGGTGGCTTCGTTATTAAGACAAACTTAACGGGGGACATCCGCGCGGTCTCGTGCCAGATAAACAACGGCTATATGGCATATACATATTGTACCTTTAACAACGGCGCCTTTAGCTCCAGAACGATAGGTATGGTTAATATCGAAACGGGGGCGCTTAACGAATGGGAAATCGATGACCAGGACGACCGCCTAAGCGGTTTTCAGCACGTCCACCATGCGGCAATAGGGATATTGTGAGCATCGCTGCTTGACGCGATAAATAAATATTGAGGTTAGTCAACATGACTTGCACAATTGCCGAGGTATTTATGTTATACTACTGACTATGCGAGTCGAAGTTGACGAAGATACATGTATAGGATGCGGCAGGTGCGAGGAGATATGCCCGGCGGTCTTTTTTGTTGAGGAGGCAAGCGGCAAATCGCAGATCATAGACCACGAAGCCTGCGACTATGCCGGGTGCTGCGAGGCCGCTGAGGAAAACTGCCCCGTCCACGCCATTCATTTCGGGCAGCCGCACCGCTAGGCGCAACAGCCACTGATGAACATCCTTGACGAGTATATAGATGCCGCCCCTACGGCTCAGACAGCCGTAGATATATTCAAGGGGCAGTGGATATCTAAGTTACCTGGGCTGTCTGAGTTGCCCGGACAGGGGATTCTATCAGGGGATAACGAACTCTTCAACGATGCGCGCATCCCCTGGACTGAGGAACAGTTCGGGAGCTTTACGGGCTTGAAAATCCTTGAGCTTGGCCCATACGAGGCCGCTCATACCTATATGATGGACAAACGCGGCGCTCAGTTTATACTTGCCGTTGAGATGAATACCCGTTCGTTTGTCAAATGCCTCATTGTCAAAGAGATATACGATATGAAAAGCGCTCACTTTATGCTTGGCAACTTTATCGACTATCTAAAGAACACCTCAGAGACGTTCGACATTTGTATGGCAAGCGGGGTGTTATATCATATGATAAACCCCGCTGAATTAATATATCTGATCTCAAGGGTCTCTGATAAAGTGATGCTCTGGAGCCACTATTACGACAAGGCGATTGTTGAGTCAAGCCAGACGGTTTTAGCGCATTTCGACGGCGGCGTCACAGTGGAGAGCGAATTCATGGGGTTTTCACATATTCTGTACAAATACTACTACCAGAGCGCCCTCGATAGTGCATCGTTTTGCGGAGGGAGCGCCCCGCACAGCTATTGGATGACCAGGCAGGACATAATCGGCGCCCTAAAGCACTTCGGCTACAGGAGTTTTCAAATCGGATTTGACCACACGAGCCACCCCCTGGGGCCAGCGTTTTGCGTCTGCGCCGCAAAATAAGCACTAAGCGCCGCTTGTTTTGACAGATATTAGCGACGGCCTTTTAAAACGTAAACTTCAGGAAGTGAACTACCCTGTCGAAATCCTTAAAGAGCCTTTCTCTGTGTTTAAAATCCCTGCCGTGAATAGAGCGCCGTCCATTTTTCAGCTCTACGCCGAGGCTGCCGTGAAGCATTTCATGGTAGACGACGTACTGGATGAGGTATCGTGGCACGGCGGGCGTATCCAGCGCCCGGTGTATAGTTATCAGGCCATTTACGCTGTCGCAGCTGCCGAGGCGTCTGCCTCTGCAAGCGGTTTTTGTCTGCCTCCTGCCCCATGTGATCTCAAGGCTAAGACTGCCTCCGAAGTACTCTTCGTTGAGGGCGTCGTAGATGAGTTTGAGGTTGTGGAATTTCCCCTGATGGGTGATGGCAGTTCGCCTCTTAGGGCGTGTCTCAGATATAGTATGATTATTCCTGATAAACTCCCTTATCAGCGGGGTCTTTTTACTTCTGGTCTTAACAAATGCCGTAATCTCTTCGATGACCGCGGCGGGGGCAGCCAAAAACATGCGATGAATGCGGAGTGATACGCTGCCATTCCCACGATGCCTCAGAGACATCATGCTGGATGAGTTGTCTGTAATTGTGAGGTCGATGTGCCGTTTAGCGGCCTTCTCAATAATACTCTTTAGTGAATCAGCGTCCATATCATCCGGAGGGATTTAACTGTCGTGTGCATATCGTCTCTCCAGTGCAAGGAGTTGTTCTTTGATGGTGACTCCGCCGGTGTAGCCGCCCAGCGAGCCGTCTGAGGCAATTACCCTGTGGCATGGCAGGATAATCGGGATGGGGTTACGGCCCATCGCCTGCCCCACTGCCCTTGCCGCGTTGGGGCTTGCCGCTGCTGCCGCTAATTCCTTGTATGAACGTGTTGCCCCGTAGGGGATTTCTCTGAGCGCCTTATATACGGCTGCGTAAAACTTGGAATGCCTGCCCGGTTTTATTGGCACGTCAAAGGTAAATCTCTTCCCTATCATGTACTCCTGAAGCTCTGAGGCAGCCCTGCCCCCGTCATAAAGCTGAGGATATGGGGGCATCTCAAACGTGATTTCAACCACCGCCGCCCCGTCTGTGACAATATAGACCCATCCAATTGGTGTATCTACTGGAGAAAAAGTCAATTGAGTCATGCCCGCCACCTCTCTTAATAAAGCACACGAATGCCAGCGTAATAGCAGCAGCACTGATGGTCAAGGTCATTGATAAACGACCTATCCTCTCCGTCTTCAAAACTTATCCTAACAAAACAAAACCCACCGGCAAGGACTGAGTGTCTTTCTTCGACGACCTCACCCGTTCCCCACGCCACTGAGTTGACGTGTATTACCTTATCGCCGGTCTTTAAATACAAACGCATGGCATACAGCTCTCTCTGCGGCTCCCTATCTAATCAGCCAAGGGACATATCTGAATTTATAACTAATTGACGGCGTATGTCAACACATTGTTGAACAGTTCTTGAAATCTATCCTTCAAACTTTCCAATAGCAAGGCAAGCGTTTTGGCCTCCGAAGCCGAAGGAGTTTGAAAGCACGCGCTTGTGAGGCTTTTCAAGAGCTGTATTAGGGACGTAGTTAAGGTTACACTTAGGGTCAGGGTTTTCGTAGTTAATCGTAGGAAGGATGATGGATTCATTAATCCCCAGTGTGCTCAGGACGCACTCGATTGCACCGGCTGCGGCTATAGTATGTCCTATCATGGATTTATTGGAGCTTACGGCAATTGAGGCCGCCCGCTCTTTAAATACCTGTTTTATCGCCTCTGTCTCTGTCTGGTCGTTCATAACGGTAGACGTGCCGTGTGCGTTTATATAATCTATGTCGCCGGTGGTCAATGACGCGTCTTCGAGGGCTGCCTGCATTGCGATAATCGCGCCCTCCCCTTTTGGGTGCGTGTCAGTGATGCGATAGGCATCGGCGCTTGAGCCATAGCCAAGGAACTCGGCAAGTATCGTGGCACCGCGTCTTTTGGCGTGCCCCAGCTCTTCGAGAATTACCACCCCCGCCCCTTCTGACATCACAAAGCCGTTTCGTTTCCTGTCAAACGGCCTCGAAGCCTTATCAGGTGCGGTATACTTTTCAGACATCGCCTTTATCAGGACAAAGCCGACGAATCCCATAAAATTCAGAGCCGATTCGCAGCCGCCAGCTATCATTACGTCCGCTGCACCGTCGCGTATTATGCCAGCGGCCTCACCAATGGCCTGCGCCCCTGCGGCACACGCGCTTGCTATAGAGATATTCGGCCCTTTGCAGTTAAATATCCCGCCTAAAAGGGCAGCTGCCACGTCGGATTTCCTTCTGAAGAAACTAAAATATGGATAGCCGCCTGCGTTTGACAGGCCATCCATGTCCCAGGGCTGGGCCTTACCTGGTCCATAGAATCTGTGTATAAACATCATATCGGCCACAGGGGGGTTTTCGCCGTGATAACCCAGGGCTACACCCATTCGCTGAGGGGGAATGCTGAGCAAGCCGGCCTGAGTTACCGCCTCTGCTGTGGCCTCAATCATAAATTTAACGGGGCGAGGGGTATACTTCTCAAGCCGTCTGATGTCGATTTGCGAGGGCAGGGTCTGGCCAATTATATCTAAAGACGGTTCTCGCTTTATCTCACCGCCGATGCGGCAGGGCATCCCTGTGGTATCAAACGACTCTATCATAGTGCTACCGGATTCACCCTTACTGGCCCTGTTAAAGCTCTCCTGCGCGTTTGACCCTAATGGGGTAACAGCGCCCAAGCCCGTTATGACAACCCTTGCCGGCATACTTTTATACTATCTTGTGCGTGTCCTGAGTCTTTTGCAGCCATTCTTTAATCAAATCATCGCCGTTATTAAAAGCAGCCTCGGCCCCGCATGCCCCGCAGATGATGCGCGTCTCATTGTCAGTCTTCCATGCGGATTTGCCGCAGTCCTGGCAGCTTTGCGGCAGCGTATCCAGTATATCCATAATGCTGCCAGCCATCGAGCGAATGGTTATCATAGCCGGAAGGGCGTCCATGTCCATGCCTGGCTTAAGGGCCTCTAAGGCTGAGGCCTCGGCCCCGGCTTCAAGGCGAATCCTCATCAGTTTAATCGCCTTTTCAGTGAGCCTTCCGTCTGAGTCTATGGCAGTGCCTTCGCCAAACATCTCCTCGATGTGTTCGATGATGAAGTGGCGGGCCATTTTTATATTAAATGTCTGCTCAACCCTGTAGTTTATATCGAGGAAATCAAGGGATTCGGCACCAAGGTCTTTTACAAGCGAGCTGTCTGTCTTAATGACCGCCACATCTATTGACAGGGTCTCAGCCGCCGCCCTCTTCAATTCCTCGATTACTCTGTCGTCGCTAATCAGCGTTTGTCTCATTTACATGTTCTCCTTTATATGTACTTAATTGATCTTAAGCGTTTCGATGAAGGGCGTTACTAAGTCCACGGTCAACTATGATGGTCTGCCCTCTGATGCCGCGGCTTGCGGGGCTGCACAGAAACAGCACCACATCGGCAATCTCCTGTGGCATGACGAACATCTCATCAGGGATTCGCTGCACGACGTCGAGAAATTGACGAAGCACCTTAAATGAGTCAGTCTTAACAAGGCCGCCAGAGACCGCGTTTACGTTTATACCGCGTTTAAAGAGTGTCTCAGATAAATCTCTT
>JADFXZ010000162.1 GCA_015233265.1 Nitrospirota bacterium | reverse complement strand
ATATCTTGCCCCCTCCGGTGTTAAATCGCTTTTCATCAGCGTAACCTCCGGCACATCGCATACGCCAAAGGCCTTGTCGGACAGAGCCGTTTGTTGTTCATAGATTTCATTGTAACCCTTCTGTTTTTCACTCGTGCTATTGTCAAATGAGCAGAATATGGCCTGTCCTCTTTCTTAAATCCTATCAGGGATAGTTTTTGCTCGATGCCAGCAGCAAGGGCCCCTAACTCAGGGGATTTTGTTACACCTATCCAGATTACATCTGGTCTTTTGAGGCTTGAAAACGCACTGATTTGCCTTAGTTCTATTTGGAAAGGGGCGCACTTGCCAGACAGCTCATTTAATGCGGCAGCAATTGTAACTATGGAGGCATCGTCTGTGTCGCCCAGAAACTTTACGGTCAGATGGAGGTTTTCCGGCCGTACCCATCTGACTCCACTGCGGGTGTGTTTGAGTGTGTCAATCATCTGCCCTATTTCTGCCCTCTGTTGCTCCGATATGTCTATTGCTATAAATGTCCTGTGAATCATTAGAAAAACCTCATTCTAGTTGCTATCTGTAGTATTATGTTGACGTAGAGGCCAGCTGCCACATCGTCAAGCATTACGCCTGCTCCGCCCCTTATCCGCTCCATGTAATTAACCGGCGGGGGCTTTATTATGTCAAATGCCCTGAAAAGAAAAAATGCCAAAGCCATGACGACAAAGCCCTTTGGCACGTATAATATAGATACGAAAAACCCCGCAACCTCGTCGATTACAATTTTGCCGCTGTCCTTTTCACTAAAATATCCCTCGGCCGCATGGGCTGCCAGTGCGCCAACTATAATTACAACGGCTGTGATTACTAAAAGCGTGAAGTCCGACGGCCAAAACACCACAAAAAATATCAACGCCGCCAATGTCCCAAACGTCCCCGAGGCAATCGGCGCGTATCCTACAAACCATACAGTGGCTATGTTTGACAGTATCTTTTGCCACAGGCTACTGTTCAATTATTCTGTGCGTGTACTCAACCGGTACACCCCCGTCGATTGTCGCCTTTACGGAGCAGTACTTTGTCATAGACAGCTCAACGGCGCGCTTTACGGCCTCATCGGAGATGTTCTTGCCCTTGATGACATACTCAACAATGACCTTCTCAAAGCGCTTAGGATGGCTTGCCACCTTGTCGCCAGAGACATTGATTTCAAATCCCGTAACTTCTTGCTTCTTCTTCTTTAAGATTGAGATTACGTCCATAGCGGAACAGCCGCCAGTGGCAATCAGCAGCAGCTCAGAGGGCCTCAACCCTGAATCGTCTCCACCGTTTTCATGGTCTGCGTCAAGCACTATGGCGTGCCCGGAGTCGGCCTCCGCTACAAATTTCATTCCATCGACATAGGTCAGCTTTGCCTTCATGTAGAAAATCCTCCTTCTTAGTCGTGATGCAGCATTAGTCGTTTTATCGCCGAAGAGCGGCCTGTTAAGTCATCTATCTGAATTATAGCGGCACAAAAGATACCCCTTCCTGTGGCAACTTCATATTTCACAGGAATTTGCGTCAAAAACTTTTCGATTATTTGCGATGTCTTCACACCTATGACGCTCATGGCCGGGCCAGTCATACCAACGTCGGTTATATATGCCGTTTGGTTTGAGAGGATTTGGGCGTCCGCGGTTTGAACATGGGTGTGAGTGCCTATAACGGCGCTTACTTTGCCGTTTAGGTAGTACCCAAGTGCCTGTTTTTCGGATGTCGCCTCTGCGTGCATGTCAACGATTATTATATTCGTATGCCTTTTTATCTCCTCTATGGCCGGCATAACGGTCCTAAACGGGCAATCTGACGGTGCCATAAACACCCTGCCAGCGAGATTGACTACCGCCGCCTTCAGTCCATTTCTCAGGCTGTAGACTATACTTCCAAACCCAGGAACGCCGGGGGCATAGTTTAGCGGTCTGAGTATCCTGTCCTCTTTTGAGATAAGCACTACGGCCTCTTTCTTGTCCCATACGTGGTTACCGGTAGTCAGAACATGCACACCACAGTCGAATAACTCATTGGCGGTCTTTTCGGTTATACCAAATCCGCCCGCTGAGTTCTCCCCGTTGGCTACGACAAAAGATATGTCTTCGCGCTGCACAAGCTCAGGCAGGAAGTTACGCACTAACACCCTGCCCGGCCTGCCAATAATGTCTCCTATGAATAACGCGTTCATAAAGTCCCTTATTTGGCGTACTCTACGAATCTGGACTCTCTGATGACCATAATTTTAATCTGCCCGGGGTAGGTCATCTCGGACTCTATTTTCTTTGCGATTTCGCGCGAGATCAGGTGGGACATCTCGTCTGTCGTGTCCTCTGGCTTCACAATGATGCGCACCTCTCTACCTGCCTGTATGGCATAGCACTTATCTACGCCCTCGTAGGACATAGCAATATCCTCAAGTTTTTCAAGGCGCTTGATATAATTTTCTATGCTTTCTCTACGCACACCGGGGCGTGCCGCTGACAGGGCGTCAGCCGCCGTTACCAGCGCAGACTCCACACATATCGGGTCGCCGTCACCGTGATGGACAAGCATCGCATTTATTATCCTTTCGTCTTCGCCGTATTTTCTGGCGATAGAGGCGCCGATTTCGTGGTGCGCTCCCTCAAATTCATGGTCAACCGCCTTGCCTATGTCATGCAAGAGGCCAGCCCGCTTAGCCAACTTTACGTCCGCCTTTAGCTCGCCAGCCATCATGCCTGAGAAATAGGCCACCTCGCGCGAGTGCTGAAGGACATTCTGCCCATATGATGTCCTGTATTTAAGCCGCCCTAGGAGCTTGATAAACTCCGGATGCACACCCGTGAGTCCGAGGTCAAACACGGCCTTCTCGCCCTCCTCCCGCATGGCGTTGTTGACTTCCTTACGAACCTTTTCCACTATTTCTTCGATTCTTGCAGGGTGAATCCTGCCGTCTGAGATCAGACGCTCAAGTGAAATCCTCGCGATTTCCCGCCTCACCGGGTCAAACCCCGATAGCGTTACCGCCTCAGGCGTGTCGTCAACAATAAAGTCTACGCCTGTGGCCGCCTCAAGCGCCCTGATATTCCTGCCTTCTCTGCCTATGATTCGTCCCTTCATCTCCTCGTTTGGCAGGCTTACGGCTGTGACCGTTGCGTCGCATACATACTCACCGGCGTATCTTTGAATGGCAAGGCCGATTATGTGGCGCGACCTCTTTTCAGATTCGTCTTTTGCCTCCTGCTCGATTTGTTTTATCAGTTTGGCTTCCTCGAAGCGAATCTCCTGTTCAACCTTCTTTAAGAGCATCGCCTTGGCCTCTTCAGCGGTCATGCCGGAGAGCTTTTCCAGTTTTTCGATCTCCATCAGTATGAGCCTGTCGTATTGTTTTTCTTTCTCTGCAAAGAGCAGCTCTTTTTTGGTGAATTCCTTTTCTTTTCTCATCAGTTCGCTGTCTCGTTTTTCAAACTGGTCGAGTTTCTTATCGAGATTTTCTTCCTTGTGCCTAAGGCGTTTTTCCATTTGGCTGAATTCGTTCTTTTTCTCTTTGACTTCCCGCTCGGCCTCGGCCTTTGTCTGATAACGGATGTCTTTGGCCTCGACCTGTGCCTCGCGCTTGATTGTCTCTGCCTCTCTTTCGGCTTCCCTGATTATGTCTTGTTGTTTGAGTTCGAGCGCTTCATACCTCTTTTTGAATTCTCTTTTGAAAAAGAACGACACACCGAGACCCGCCGCCGCCCCTGTGATTATCGCTATCAGCACGTATAGGATGATACTAGTCATTGCGTTTGTGCCTCCTTCTGTTGTAGTCGATTTTTTATCTCAATTTCATAGCCCTGTGAAGATGGTTCATAAAATACCTTTGGATTGGTTAAATATGACTGCTTACAGTAATGCCCCGGGTAGTCATGGGGATATTCATAGTCCGGGGAGCCGACCCTTAAATGCAGGGGGACGGGCTGAATCTCTTCGTTTTTCACTGCTGCAAGTGCAGCCTCAATGGCCAGATAACAGGCATTGCTCTTTGGTGCCTGCGCTACGTATATAGCCGCCTGACAGAGGGGGATGCGAGCTTCGGGCAGGCCGACCCGCTCTACGCAAAGGTATGCCGCCGTGGCAACTCCAAGAGCGTGAGGGTCTGCGTTTCCTACGTCTTCGGAGGCGCATATGACTATCCTCCTGGCGATAAACAGCGGGTCCTCGCCCACGTTGAGCATCTTGGCCAGCCAATAGACGGCCGCGTCACAGTCAGAGCCTCTCATACTTTTTATAAAAGCAGATATGGTGTCGTAGTGTTGCGTCTCATCATAGTAGGGTGTCTTGTCAGATACTGTGTCTTTCATCAGATTAAGAGTTATGGTGCTTAAACCCGCGTGTCTTGCCGATAAAGAGGCCAGCTCAAGACAATTTAGGGCACGACGCGCATCGCCGCAGGCAATGTGGGCAGCATAGGACAGGGCGTCTTCGCTTAGAGTTATAGCCCCTTTAAGTCCCCTGTCATCTGTTAACGCCCGCCGGATAATCCCCTTTATATCCTCTGTGGACAGTGGATTAAACCTGAAGACAATCGTCCTTGAGGCAAGCGCCGGTGTTAGTGCAAATGACGGATTTTCGGTAGATGCCCCGATTAAGACAATCCTGCCGGACTCTATATGGGGCAAGAGGGCGTCCTGCTGTACCTTGTTAAAGCGGTGAATCTCGTCGACAAATACTATTGTCTTTGAGGTCGAGGCGATGGAGGCGGCCTCTCTGATATCTTTAATGCCAGATGTTACTGCGTTAATCTCGATAAATACCGACTTCGTTTTCTCTGCGATAATATGAGCTAGCGCGGTTTTCCCTGTACCAGGGGGGCCGTAAAGAACGAGCGAGACAACTTTATCGTCCTCTATAATACTATGCAGCGCCTTGCCATTTGAAAGTATATGTCCCTGACCGGCTATTTCAGATATATCGGCAGGGCGCAGCCTCCACGCAAGCGGCTGTTCACGGCGGTCGCCACCAACCCCACTACGATGTCCCTTAAATAAGTCCAATATGTTTAAATCCCTATTTAAAGTCATAAATTAAAGCCACTGCACGACCACGCACCCGCAAGCCGTTCAATG
>JADFXZ010000059.1 GCA_015233265.1 Nitrospirota bacterium | reverse complement strand
GTAAGGGGGGTTTTGTGCCTTAGCTTAGGATGATTTTCACGGTAAAGCGGGAATCAAGGAGAGGGAATTGATGGTGTGAGTTTCAAATGCGTTTGCCCTGGCACAGATTCATTTAACAAAGTTATGTCGCCACGACTGCCCCACTTACGGCTCAAGCAGGTCACTGTATGGCCAGTCCTTTAAGCCGCCTTTGAGGCTTACCGCGTTGATGTTGAGCTGCTTTAGTTTAAAGGCGGCAACGGCACTCCTTCTGCCGCTGCGGCAGTAGACTACATACTCTTTATTTGGCTCGAATTCGTTCTTGCGTTTCATTAAATCAAAAAGCGGCACGTTAACGCAGCCCACAATGTGTGACTCCTCATACTCCTCGACAAACCGCACATCCACAAATGCGTGGCCGCCGTTGTACATCGCACGCGCTACCTCAGGGGCAACCTCAGCCAAGAGCGGCTTTTGAAGAATCTCACGGAATTTCTCCACATCCATTGCATACACGGTACCGTCCTCAAGCATTCTTACCGTGCAGGGGCTTTTTGCCGACATTATTATCGCCTCTTCACCTATCTCATCACCCGGGCCAAGCTCTTCGGTCTTTTCTATGTCACCAGTCTCCGGGTTTAATCTCAACACCTCCGCCCTGCCCTCGGCAATTACATAAAACGCCCTTATCTGCTTTCCATCAGATATAATCTCATCGCCGGACTTCACGGCAACCTCAGAGATGCCCTTAACCGCCTCCTCGATGTACTCAATTGGCAGCCGCCTGAAGGCCGTACTTGTCCTCATCTTGTCTAATAATCCTGCAGCGCACCTGCCGCCAGCCTCTATATCATCAAAGGCCTCCTCTAATCCCGACAGGTATGAAAAGGCATCGACATCGAGATGGCACAATAGTGAGTCCTCGATGGCTGTGATAGTTATTAGCTGCGGGAATTCTGGAAAGATCAGCGGCTTACCAGAGGTATCACAGTTGGTCAATTCCTTTTTGTCGCTGGCGATTCCGGTTACATCTATTTTTCCCATCACGACAAAGAGCAGGTCGCCGCCTATGCCGCCAATACTGGCCGATTCCCCTTCTCTAAGCTCGATAGTCCTGAATACCTGAAGGGATTCCATCAACGCCCGTTCGCTAACGGTATGAAACATGCTGTGGCAGCACTTAAGTTCTCTTATAAATTCTTTTATAACCACTGAGGCGGCCTCCTTAACTCAAGTAATTTTAAAAATCAGATTTAATTAGATACTTTAGCACGGGGCGCGGGATTTGGCAAATGTTTTTTAATGTCGTGTTTTTTAATGTCGAAATCGGGGCGGTCCTTTGAGTTGATATATGCGGCCACATCAACTGCGTCTTTTTCACTGAGGACAGCAGCCCCATATGGCATAGATGATTTAATAAATGAGGCCGCGGTTTGCAATTTATACATACCGGCACCCTTATTAAAAGAGTTAACGCCCCAGAGCGGGGTGCAGCCGCCCGGCGATGCCTCTGGAAATTGTATAGCCTTCACACCCTGGCCGTCATCACCGTGGCAGGAGGCGCACTGCGCCTGATAGACTTTCTTACCGTTTTCTATGTCCACAGTCTGGGGGTTGATGTTAATGCGTTTCATTGCGTTTGGCCCTAGTGGTGCCGCTGGATTCATTTTAATGGCAGCCCCCTCGGAAAGCCATGTGATATATGCGGCAATAGCGGTAACAAGCGTGCTGTCAGCGGGCGGCTCGATGCCGTTCATACTGCGCATAAAGCAATAGGCGATTCGATCGGCAAGCGTGATGACGGCGTCTTCGCGCGGGGAATACGCGGGGTAGGCTGTGGCAACTCCAATATAAGTCAGGGTTTTTAAATCAGTGCCGTTTTTCAGATGGCAGCTTGAGCAGTTGAGGACATTGCCCACGTATTGTTTCGACATGGGGTGTTTGGCAGTATTTAGGGAAATCTCGCGGCCAAGCGCGATAGTCTGCCCAAGTTTACCAGCCGGAAGCGGCCTGTCCTGCCCCGCAGCCAAAAAGACTGGCAATAGGAAAAAAAAGAACACTATCGCGGCTATCAATCCCTTCAATGACATAGACATAATATTTTTCATCTGTCCCCCTCCCGCTGAACACTATTGAATACTATCTAAAACCTCCTTTGCCTTATTTCGACATTCCACGACTATTTCCTCAGATCCTTCTTTTCCCTCAAGCTATACGCCAAGGTTTTTATAAGCGTCTCTAATTGAATCTCTTGGGGTTCTATTCCCCGCCGCTTGCGGCGTAACTGAGAACGATGGTTCCTTATAATAGATACCCCGCTGCTTGCGGCGGGGAGTTTCATTGCACCAATTATCATAGATGAACAAGCTAAACCACAATTAAGAGAATTCCAGCCATCCTCATTCAACCTGTGACCAAAAACTAAACCATGTATCTGCGGGAAGTATAAGAATATTGTTACAAGTAATATGCATGAAAGAAACAAATCTATTAACTTATTTGATAACTGATTGAAATATTGCCGACAGCATATCGTAATAAAATATGTTATTGCACCTACAATAAAATATTTATATACATGTATAGATTCAGCTGCAGAACCTATAGTCCTTATTAACGATTGCCTAAAATTCTCACCTAAGATGTTAGGAGTTATACTCTCGAATAAATATAATGTTATAGTAATAGTGATAATAATAATATAGTTTGTAATTGCTTTAGGAATAATCAGCATTACAGCAAACAGTAAATAAAACACCATTTCTTTACTAATCGTCCACATTACAGAATCAGTTTGATAAAGGTATATATGTTTCAATATATTGACTTTAGTTATTTTAAAAATATTTAAATATTCATATCCTAATAATGAGAAAAGATAACTTAGAAATATTGAAAAGACGAATATTGGATAAATACGAGCAAACCTATTTTTCAAAAAAGCTAAAGTGTATAAACAACGAGATTTGAGTATTTTACTATGATGCCAATATAGATGAAACATAAGAAAACTGCTGAGAGCAAAGAAAAGCATTACACCGGTCTGCCCAGCTCCGCTTCCTAATTTACCACCAATAAAAAGTGTTTCATTTGAAAAATGTGAAGTAACGACTATTAGAGCAGCCATGCCTCGCAGTCCAGTTAACGATTTAATATACATATCATTTGATCTTTTATTATTGAATGACTGTGTAGTAATTCTAAGCGTCATCATTTCTTGATTTTCTTAAATTAATGTCGCCAATACTTTTAATGTAGTTAGCCTCACCGTAAACGCCTCCTAAATCTCTAAAAAACTCAGCTTCAATCTGTGACCATTTATGGCCCAACATCAGGTTATCCCAATGCAAATCCGATACAAAAAAGATGACCTATAGACAATACTCCTTTACCTATAAACAACAGCGCTAAGTTAATGACATTGATTTCATATATGATAACTTATCAAACAACATGAAAGTCAATAAATATTTTCATATTTTCTTTGAAATCGCCAGATTAAATATCTCTCTGTAGAAGTCAGCGTCTATATCTAACTCTATGCAAAGCGCCAGAACGCCTGTCATTGAGTTTGGCAGCTTTGCCATGTCTTTTTCTGTTGTGATTATCATCTCTGACTTATGTGCCGCCGCGCCTTTCAGTATCTTTGCCGCGTCGGCCTCTGTGTAGTAGTGATGGTCTTTGAATTGCATCTTGTGAACTATCACTGCACCCAAGGAGGCAAGCGTTCGATGAAACCCTTCGGGATTGCCTATTGCAGAAAACGCCATCACCAGCCTGCCAGATACATGTGAAAGCGGGTACGCCGCGCCGTCAATACCAATAAGCTGCGAAGGCGCGTGTGATGCCCCATAAATAAACGCTGACCGGCGTGGAGGCGGTATTGTTATGCTATTAATTTTATACCCCGCCGCATGTTCTTTCATTGGCCGCGTCATCTTGGTCATCACAATAAAATCAGCCCTGTTAAGTGCTTCGATTGGTTCTCTTAGGCGCCCCGTTGGAAGAAGTCCACCGCCCCCAAAAGGGTTAATCGAATCAATAAGGACAATGTCAACATCCCGGTAGAGTCCCCAGTGTTGAAAGCCGTCATCGAGAATGAAAAAATCCCCGCGCTCGGACATCAGCCCTGCCTCATATCTATTAGAACTCTTGATAATCTCTACACCATGCAGCCGGGTTGCCATCAGCACAGGCTCATCGCCGCCCTCCTTTGCGCCCATTACAGGCCCCGCCCCGCGCGATACAAAGCACGGACCTTTGAGCGTACCCTTGTAGCCGCGTGTGAGGATTACGGGGTTGCAACCGCGCCGCTGGGCCTCTTGAGCAAGGGCAATCACGGCAGGGGTCTTGCCCGTCCCGCCCACTGTGATGTTTCCTATGCTTACAACAGGATGAGTAAGCCGCCCACGCCTGTTCAGAGTGCGCTGTCGTTTCCACTTGAATGCCGCGTAATAGATTGCTTGCAGTGCGTTCATCGTAAATATGTACGTAGTGTATATGTTTCTATTTGAAAAAGAAAAGGCCGCGCTGCGTGCCATTTTCACATTTGATATTATTTAACTTGAAAAACAATTGTTATATTATGCTATACTGGTGGGGTTGGCTGTGTTAATAATCTGGAAGTTCAATATAAAGGAGTATATAGGGATGAAATTAACGAAGGTGATTCTCAAAGAGGAAGTTGCCAACTTGGGTGACATGGGGGCAATTGTAAATGTTGCCAGAGGGTATGCAAGAAACTATCTGCTGCCAAAGAATCTGGCCGTCGAGGCAAATACTCGCAATCTTAAGATGCTGGAACACGAAAAGCGCATTATCGCGGAAAAACTCAAAAAACTCAAGGTAAGCGCAGATTCAATGGCCGCTAAACTCTCCGCACACAGGCTCCAGCTCACGGCAAAGGCTGGCGAAGAGGGTAAGCTCTTCGGCTCCATCACGTCAAAGGACATATCCGAGGCACTTGCGGCGGCAGGCTTTGACATCGACAAAAAGAAAATCCTTCTCGATTCGCATATTAAGAGAATCGGGGAACACACGGTCAAGGTCAAGATACATCCGCAGGTACACGCCCAAATAATCGTAGAAGTTGCGCCAGAATAGGGCATAGGCCATTTCAAATATGAACGGGGATTCGGGGGCTGGCTGACCCGCTTCAATGCGGGCAGATGTGCCTGCCCCGCTGAGCACTCGGCGTGACAAATATATGACAACGACATGAGAGATACGGATTATGCCTTAGAGAAGCTCCCCCCCCAGAACATTGACGCCGAGCAGTTTGTCCTCGGTGCCGTGTTGCTTGAAAACGAGGCCATGTATAAGGCCATCGAGGTAATTACCCCCGCTGATTTTTATAAAGATTCGCACAGATGTATCTTTTCCGCCATGCTTAGTCTGCTCGATAAAAGTGAACCAATAGATTTAATCACCCTTGCTGACCAGCTCAGAAAACAGGACGATCTTGAAAAAGTCGGCGGCATGTCATACCTTTCAACCGTGGTGAATTCCGTTCCAACCGCGGCCAATATCATATATCACAGCAAGATACTCAGAGAGAAGGCCATCCTGCGAGGACTCATAGGGGCAGCAACGGGCATTATCGCAAATATCTATGAAGAGACCCAGGACGCGGACGAGATGATGGACTTTGCCGAGAAGACTATTTTTGCCTTGTCTGAACAACGAATGCGCCGCCCGTTTTCAAAGCTCGAGGAGATTGTCACTGAAAGCATCAGGATGATAGAGCGCCTTTATGAAAACAAGGAGGCAATAACTGGTGTCGCCTCTGGCTTTAAGGACCTCGATGAGCTGACAACGGGGTTTCAGCAGGGAGACCTAATAATCATAGGCGGTAGGCCCTCGATGGGTAAGACCGCCCTTTGTCTTAATATCGCCCAGCACGTAGGCATGAACGTCAAACAACCTGTGGCCATATTCAGCCTTGAAATGTCAAAGAGGCAGCTTGCCATGAGAATGCTGTGTTCTGAGGCGATGGTCGATGCTAACAGGGTAAGAAAGGGTTTTCTGCGCAGAGAGGACTGGCCGAAATTGACATCGGCTGCGGGAAAACTGGCCGAAGCGCCTATTTACATTGATGATGCCTCTGATATTGGGGTGCTTGAGATGAGGTCAAAGGCCAGGCGCTTAAAAATGGAACACGGTCTTGGCATGGTGATTGTCGATTACCTGCAGCTTGTTCGCGGGCGCTCTGGAGTGGAACGGCGGGAGCAGGAGATATCAGAAATATCGCGCTCCCTAAAAGGGCTTGCAAAGGAGCTGAATATCCCTGTCATCGCCCTAAGCCAGCTAAACCGGCTAGTCGAGCAGCGCCGCCCTCCAATTCCCACGATTGCGGATTTAAGAGAGTCCGGAGCGATTGAGCAAGACGCCGACGTCATATTGTTTTTATACAGAGACGAGGTTTATAATAGAGATGACCCTGCCGCAAAGGGCAAGGCGGAACTCCATGTCGCAAAGCAGAGAAACGGCCCGGCTGGGGTCAAAGTGAATTTGTCTTTTTTGTCCGAGATTACGAGGTTTATGGACTACACCGAAGGCGGCTATGTAGAGGACTCTGAAGAGGTCTTTTAGAAGCCCTTCGCATTAGCTAATGCCCGCAAATGGAGATGTTATAGTATGACGATAAGACCGGCGGCAGTAGCAGGACATTTTTACAGCGCCTCAGAGGCTGCCCTCACGGCTGAAGTAGGGGCATGTATGACGGGCGTTGCTCACTCCACTCAAAAAGCCATTGGCATAATCAGTCCGCACGCGGGGTTTATATATTCAGGATCAGTCGCTGCGGAGGTTTATTCAAAAATCAAGTTTCCTGATACATTTATTTTGATAGGCCCAAATCACACAGGACTCGGCGGGAAGTTTTCGATGATGTCAAGCGGACAGTGGGAAGTCCCCACGAACACGTTCGATATAGACTCAGAAATAGGCGGAGAACTTTTAAAAACCGGCATTTTCAAGGAAGAGCACAGCGCTCACAGGTTTGAGCATTCGCTGGAGGTTCAGCTGCCATTTATAGCGCATATCTCGAAGTTCGTAAATATTCTTCCAATAACGGTGATGGGCCTGGATGCTCAGGAGTGTCAGGCCGCAGGCATTGCCCTTGCCAAAATAATCAAAGAGGCCAATAAGTCCATCGTAATAGCCGTGAGTTCCGACATGAGCCACTACCTGCCTGAACCGCAGGCCAGAATAAAAGACAAACTCGCCCTCGATATGATATTAAAACTTGACCCCGTCGGCCTGTACAATATAGTACAAAAGGAGCGCATAACGATGTGCGGCTTCCTGCCGGCAGCAATAATGCTGCACGCCGCCTTGCAACTGGGTGCGGTGAAGGCCGAGCTTGTAAGATATACCACATCAGCGCAGGCCAGCGGCGACTATGGCCGCGTTGTGGGATATGCGGGCGTGATAGTAACATGAGAATAGCCTATTTATTACTTCAAGGAAAAGTATATTCTGATATCACAGAAAACAATCTCTATAACTTTATATGGAATAGTTTAGTTCCATGCGGGATCAGTGAATGATGAATATAGTTGATTTAAAATATTTTGGAACTGATGAACATAAGATAATTATGGGTGATGCCATTGAGGCCCTCGGAGTTATTGATGATAATACTATTGATTTAATATTCGCCGATCCACCCTATAATATAGGGAAATCTTTTAACAATTATAAAGATAAATGGACGAAAGACGAAGACTATTTAAGCTGGTGCTATAAATGGATGGATATGTGCATAAATAAATTAAAATCTAATGGAAGTTTATACGTAATGACATCTACTCAGTTTATGCCGTTCTTTGATATTTATTTAAGAGATAAGCTTAATATTATTTCACGCATAGTATGGTATTATGACAGCTCTGGAGTTCAGGCTAAAAAATACTATGGCTCTCTATATGAGCCGATTTTATTTTGTGTGAAAGATAGCACTAACTATACATTTAATGCAGGAGATATTTTAGTAGAGGCAAAAACTGGAGCGAAGAGAAGATTAATAGATTACAGAAAAACACCTCCTAAGATTTATAGTTCCGAAAAAGTACCTGGCAATGTATGGGAATTCTTTAGAGTTAGATATCGCATGGATGAATATGAAAATCACCCGACACAAAAACCCACAATATTATTAGAGAGAATAATTAAGGCTAGTTCTAATATAGGTGATGTTGTTTTGGATCCATTTTCCGGCACCTTTACTACATCGTTTGTTGCGAAGAATTTACATCGCAATTCAGTTGGCATTGAGTTGCAAGAAGATTATGTAAAAATTGGTTTAAGGAGACTTGATATTCAGCAGGAATATCAAGGTAAAAAGTTACTCAAGGAAGCCCGCACATTTGAAAGAGAGCTTATTGAACCTAGTCTTTTTTAATATATGGAAAAACTATTTACTGATATAATCAATGAAGTATTAGAAGCAAGGTATGGCAGCCTCGCGTCTGATATTTTTGATAGAAGCCAGTTATTGCAATATATTTCATTGAAAACAAGGTCTGCCAACAGAGGCTCCAAAGCCCGTGGGAGTTTTGCCAATTTATACGCTATATATGTCATAGTGGAGGATTATATTGAAAAAGGCTTTGATAAACGAGCCAAATACGACAAATATGAGGGGGCCGAGTTTACAAAATTATTTAAGAGGCAGAGAGAGCTACCGTTTGGCACTAAACTCCAGAACCATGCTCTTAATAACCGCATGAATTCTGAATTTCAAAAGTTCTTTCCCGCATCTGAGTATGTGCCGATTATAAGAAATCTTGAAACAAACAGATATTGGATAGCTGAAAACATGTTAAAAGTCAAACTTAAAACAAAAACCTATAATATTGCCAGAGTTATTATCGAGATTATTGATAAATATGTCCACACAAAGAAACACGCCTCTGAACGATTTATTCATACTTGTGTCAAATTACAGGATATTGAATCCATAAATCTGGAAGACGCGCAAATATTTATTTTAGATTTACTTGCGCCAAACGTTGATGCCCGTTTCTTTGAGATAGTTAGTTATGCAATCCTGAAATACTACTACCATGATCAAAAAATATATTGGGGCTTCGAAATAGATAAATTAAATGAAGATAATTTATCTCTCTATAAGACAGGAAGAACCAATGCAAATGATGGCGGCATAGACTTTGTGATGAGACCTCTTGGCAGATTTTTTCAGGTAACGGAAAACTTAGATATAAAGAAATATTTCTTAGATATTGATAAGATACAAAGATATCCGATCTCATTTGTCATAAAATCAGAAGAGTCTATAGAAAATCTTATTGCTGGAATTCGCAACAAGGCAAGCCGAATTTATTCAGTAAAGGCTATCGTCGATAAGTACATGAATTGTATCGAAGAAGTCATAAATATTGACTCTCTAAGGCATAGATTTAGAGAGTCAATTAAGCAGGGATACCTGAAAAATATAATAGAAGAGATCGTTTTACAGAGCAAGACGGAATTCAATTATCAGGAAGAATATGATCCTGACGAATAAATCACATAGATTAAAACAAGCTGATGATCAATCGTGTGTGACAAAAAACACAGACATAATTTTAAGGAGGATGACACCATGAAAAGACGTGATTTCTTAAAAGCCGGGGCTGTTGCCGCGGCGGCATCGGCCTTTATTTCTCCAAAGGTAGAGGCGGGGCAGGAAAACATCGCTTCAATCAAGAAATATACTGAAATCGGCAAGACCGGCCTGAAGATGAGCGATATTTCCTGCGGCTGCGGCGGCCTGCCATCTGCCTCCCTTGTTCTGCGGGCAATTGACAAGGGAATTACTTACTTCGACACTGCCCCGGACTACGGCAAATCAGAGAGTTATATCGGCGAGGCCATGAAAAACATCAAGCGCGATAAGATTATCATCGCCTCCAAGTTCTGTAATCCTATGCCCTATCCCGGCCATTTACCACTTGGCACTACAAAAGAGCAGTACATCGCAGCCGTCGATGCCTCACTCTCCCGCATGAAGACCGACTACTTAGACTTCGTATTCGTCCACGCCATGGGTGAAATGGACAAGGACAAAGACAAGGAAATAAAACGCCTGCTTGACGAAAACATGCTGGCCGCGTATCAAGACCTCAAGAAGGCCGGTAAGGTCAAACACCTCGCCGTCTCCTCACACGGCCCCACGAACATGGAAGACCTGCTTATGGCGGCAGTCAACAGCGGCCACTATGATATGATTATGCCAGCGTTTAACTTTATGAAATTCCCCAAAATCCCCGATGTCCTTAAGGAGGCCAAAAAGAAGGGTATCGGGGTTGTGGCGATGAAGACACTGGCCGGGGCAAAGGACATGAATATGGATTTTAAGGGCGCTGATTTTGCCCAGTCGGCCTTTAAGTGGACGCTCAAGCACGAGGAGGTTAATGGTCTTGTGGTCTCGATGAAGAGTGTAGCTGACCTCGATAACTACATTCCGGCCTCCGGGCAGGCATACACCGCGGCTGATGAGCGAATTCTCAATCAATATGCCAGCGTACACGGCAGTTCATACTGCCGGACGGGGTGTGGGCTTTGCGAGGGCGCGTGTGCCAATGGGGTAGAGATAGCGGCGTCGCTGAGGTATCAGATGTACTTTAAAGACTATGGGATGGAAAAGCGGGCGATGACCTCATATGCCCGTCTTAATAATAAGGCAGAGGCGTGTCTGACGTGTAAGAATACCACATGCACGGGGGCGTGCCCGTATGGCCTGCCAGTTGCCGAGATGCTGCGCGATACGCACCGCACACTGACATTTAACGTATGAAAAACAGCGCTCTCAGATGGCCGCCCTATCTGCTTTTGGGACTGCTGCCTATTATAGCGGCAGTCCTCTACACGGCAGGGCAGAGGTATGACGCGGCGATGGTGAATTTCACGCTTCAAAAGGCCAGCGCTGAGACAATCCAACTGCCAGACGACATTGAGGGATACAAAAAGGCCGGACGTCCGCGGCAGTTTACAAAGGACAATCTCTATGAGTATAACGACGGACACGCCGAGTATTTCATCGCAAAGGGATTTAAAGACCTGACCGTGTATGACTACGCCAAGACCGGCACTCAGGCTGAGGCGCTTGTAGAAATCTACGACATGGACAAGCCAATACAGGCATTTGCCGTGCTGACTGACGAGGCACCGAAAGGTGCCTCCGCTGCCCTGCTTGGCACAATGGGTTATACACTCTCCCGCGGCGTGATGTTTTTTGCCGGGCGATATTACATAAAGATCATCACGTTTAACGACGCGGTACCGGCTGTTAAGATGGCCGCCGCCGTAGAGAAATCGATAGGGGCGAAGGCGGAGCCGTTTACGCTGTTTGAGAGATTTCCAAAGTTTGGCAAGGTCGTCTCAACACAGTTTATAAAGGAGAACTATCGCGGTCTTGATTTTGTGCACGACGCACTGGAGCGGGAATATGACCTCGATGGGGAGAAGGTCTCGATTTGTCTTATCCCGCAGCCAGAAAAGACATTAGCGGCGTATCTGAATTTTTTCAAAACCACGGGCACAAAATACACGGTGGTTGACAAGGGAGGGCGGCAGTTATACAAGATAGACGACAAATACGAGGGACAGTGGCAGTTAATCCCAATGGAAGACACGCTCATAGGGGTATTCGGCAAGCTCAGCGACGATAAGATAATGGAGATTATCGCGCGCAAGTAAACACTGCCGATATAGATTGCGCCGTCATTTATGCGCTGCGCCAGATACATATGAAAAACTGTCACCGCTGCTGGGCTTACGGTGGCAAAGGAGGCAGAGGCTATGGCATTGGTATATGACTTAGAAAGAGATATGAGATTCAGACAGGGCCGTGAGCGTGCAATGATTGAGGGAATACTTGAAGGGAAAGGCGAAGGCTTGCTTGAGGCAATTGAGCTAAGGATAATGTTAGTATTTGTAGGCAGGAAACTACCCTGACAAAAAGTACGTGCCAGTGTCTCATTAACCGGTGATCCAGAGAAGTCAAAACGATCTAAGTCCTTAGTACATAGGGAATCTTGGTTGTCCCAAACGGTAACGGATACTTCGTACAGTTCGCTCTCCCATCTCGGCTTCCAGAAGTTGTAGTAATTATCTTCTCCGGTGTACTGCGTTGTTTTATGCTTGTTGCCAATACTTCATCAAGCGCATTCTTCATGCCATAGAGCCTGTCCTACCTACAGCAGAGGCTTCTACTCTGTTACGGTTGTTATCATACGATACAAGAGCAGTACTCGCTACACGCGCTGGTACCTCTTTATACCCTTCAAAATGTTTTGTTACCGTTAATCGGCAAAATACGCCCCTACGGTGCGATCCTTGAACTCAGAATGTTCGTGCCCAGCTGCAAGTATTTGACAATGCTCTCTGAGCCATTCATTCAACTCATGAATATCAACTAATTATCATGATTATTATAACACAGCAATGCTCACAATAAAATGGGCGTCAATAGCAGGGCGAACGCACTATATGCGTATTGTTGTTGCACAGAAGTTAGGATAATGCAATAAATAGAATTCTATTGCATTAAATCTGTCATTCCCGCCAACAGACTGTGTCACAATAGAAAAGCAGCCAGCCCCCCCTTTTTTCTTGAGGGG
>JADFXZ010000058.1 GCA_015233265.1 Nitrospirota bacterium | reverse complement strand
CCATCAGCAACTATTGACTAATAATATCACAAATATCAGGGTGATGTCAAACAATTTCCAATGAATGACAAAACCACGCACCCGCCAATCTATTGGGATGTGTCCCTTATTAGCGATCCCCTATTTGCCCCAGTTTCCTATTTGCCCACGCTGAGGCAGTTGCTGTTTCAATGATGTGAATTTACGAGAGAATATTTGTATACTATTGCATGAGGGTTATGTCTAAATAACGGTCATTTAGGGAGTTATTAATGAGCAAGGAATTTACAGTAATCATAGAGCAGGATGACCAGGGCTACTTTATTGCAGATGTCCCGGAACTCAAAGGATGCCATACTCAGGCCAAATCACTCGACAGTCTGATGGAAAGGATTAAAGAAGCGATTCAGCTATGCCTTGAGGTATATGATGAAAAGCAGACGTTAACACATCTTGTTGGCATTCAAAAAGTCAAAGTATGAGCATTTTCCCGTTACTAACGGGCCTGTAATAAAATAACCTTACCATTCTTCGACAAGCTCAGGATGCCTGAAGGGTTAAGAATCATCCTGAGCCTGTCGAAGGATTACAACAAATATATAGAAGGGAGGTCTTTACGTTTGAGATAGCAAAGAAATATGTCGTCGATGACAACAACAACAGAGTGGCGGTTAAGATAGACATAGAGACATTCGGCAAGATTGAGGAGATATTAGAAAATTACGGACTCCACAAGCTCATGCGGGATGACAATGATGCGGAATCTCTTAATCTTGAACAGGCGAAAGAATACTACAGTTCAGTGCCTCAGTAATGGATTTCAGGTATAGGAAACAGTTCTTAAAGGACATTGCTCAGATGCCGTTGCCGTATAGGAATCAGGTAGAGAGGCTTGTGTTTGAAGAGCTGCCTTTGAAAAATCAGAAGTCTCTCTTGAGATAAATATCAAGGATAAGGTATTAGCTGACCTGTTGGCTCAACTTGCTTTAATCGCCAGCAATCGGGTAGAATTTCCCTGTTAGAGTTGACTATCTGGTTATGAAAAAACTTTTCTTGTTGATAATATTCCTAGCCGCGGCTGTGGTGTGGCCTCATTCGGCATCTGCTGAGACGCTGATGGTTGCGGTTGATAATGTTACTGTGCATGATGAGCCTAATCTCTATTCCGATGTAAGGTTTCAGCTCTATCGCGGGATGGAGATTAGCCCTGATGACAGGCTGCTCAATGGCAGCCGCTCTTGGCTCAGATTCGATGTGCGCGGTCATAAGTACTGGGTTGTTGAACGCCCAGATGATTCAAATAATAATTCGATTGATAATGCAACTGATAATGCAACGGCGCCGTATCTCTCTGGTCGGGTAAAATTCGACGCCTGCGTCTTTGGCGATAAGAAGATTGTGGTCAATAAGAAACTCCGCACATTGAGCGTATTGGTTAAAAACGACAACGGTACGCTGGAGCTGAGAAAGTCCTATTCAATCGGACTGGGCAAGGGTTCGGGACTTCGCATTCTGACGCGTGAAATCACCCGCCCATTTGCCTATCTTATCTTAAAAGGTAACAAAAAATATGAGCTTATTGAAAACAAAAACGAGGGACTTGACTTTGCCGTCTCTAAAGCCACGGGTGGTGAGGCTGTTATCGCCCTCGATAAGGCAGCTCACACACTTGCTCTCTACCGTCTTGTTAAGGGTAGACTCGACAGCAACGAGCCGCCTACGTATGCCTACGAGGAAAAGATTGTCGTAGGTGATTACGTAGTCGAATTCACTGACGGCAAGTTCGATATCATCATTAATAAGGACACGCTTCCTAAGTCGAAACGCTTTGACCGCCATACCCCGGAGGGCACCTACTATGTCGCACGGATTAATCCCGCAAGCCGCTTCGGCTGCGATCCTGATACTCACCGCTCACTGCCGTCGTTTTATCTCAGCTATCCAAACGCCTTTGACGCGTGGGATGGTCTGCGCTACGGCATGATCTCCCTTGCTGACTATAACCGCATCACATCAGCTATATCACAGATGAGACTGCCGCCCCAAGATACGGCAATGGGGAATCTTATCATGATTCACGGCGGCGGCGACGATGACTGGACGGCGGGCTGCATCGCCCTTGAGGATGAGGACATGAAGGAGCTGCTCGATACGGTTGCCCTTCACACATGCGTGGAAATCAAATAGCGCCCCGTCAATGAAAAGTGTGCTGGTTGGAATGAGCGGCGGGGTTGACTCCTCCGTTACCGCCTATTTATTAAAAAAAGATGGATACCGTGTTCATGGCATGAGTCTCATATTCTGGGAAACACGGTTTAACTCTGGCTCTAATGCCTGCTGCTCGGTTGATTCAGCTAATGACGCGGCACGCACCGCCTCAGCACTTGGCATCAGCCATACCAAAAGGGACGTGCGCGTGGAGTTTATGCAGCGTGTAATTGAGCCGTTTATTGCCGCATATGGCGCTGGAACCACCCCTAATCCGTGTATCTTGTGCAACAAATTTGTGAAATTTCCGGTTCTGCTTGAGGCTGCAGATCAGATGGGGGTTGATTATATTGCAACAGGGCACTATGCAGGGGTGGACAATCAGCGCCTGACAATGGCCGCAGACATAAAGAAAGACCAGTCGTATTTTCTCTATGTATTAACTCGTGAGATATTATCGCGACTTCTGTTGCCGCTTGGCGCTTTGACAAAGGATGAGGTGCGGGCAATCGCACGGGGGTTGAATCTCCCCGCGGCAGCCCGCAGGGAAAGCCAGGAGATATGTTTTGTCGAGAATTGCGACTACGCTAAGCTCATAAGGGACTACCAGGGCGGCGCGGCAGCTGAGGGGCCGATTGTCGATAGGGAAGGCAACCGTATAGGAACGCACAGCGGCCTCTATGCCTACACACTAGGGCAGAGGCGGGGCATTGGAGTAGCCGCAAAAGAGCCGCTCTATGTCATCGGCATCGACACGGCTGCTAATACGCTGACGGTTGGGACGAGGCAGTATGCCGCCTCGGCGCAGTGCAGTGTCAGTGACCTCAATATGATTGTTGACGTGGACTTCCCCGCGCAGCTCGACGTGCGAATTCGCTCATCCGGCAGGGCTGTCAGCTCCGTTATCAGCCGCATCGATGAGCAAAATTTGAGGGTCGTATTTTCTGAACCGCAGTGGTCGCCCGCCCCGGGGCAAAGCGCAGTTTTTTATGACAAAGAGTCAGTGATTGGCGGCGGGGTGATTGTATGATTAGAAGGGTTTTGTTTATAATGTCGTTGCCAGCGTTAGTTGTATTAATTGGATTAACTGGCAATCTATAACATAGCGGAGATTGAGATGAGAAATACTATTGAATTGGCCGAGAGGGTCAAGCACCTGCCGCCCTATTTATTTGATAAGATTGACAAACTAAAAAAACAGGCCAGGGGTAAGGGCGTGGATTTAATCGATTTAAGCATAGGCGACCCCGATATCCCCACCCCTGTCCACATTGTTGAGGCCCTCAAGGAGGCAGCCCATAAGCCAGAACACCATCGCTATCCCTCATACGAGGGTATGCCAGCATACAGAGAGGCAGTTGCCAGATGGTATAAACAGCGCTTTGGGGTCAGCCTTGACGCGGCTTCAGAGGTGCTGTCTTTGATTGGCTCAAAGGAAGGCATTGGGCATCTGCCACTTGCCTACGTAAACCCGGGGGATGTCGTCTTGTGCCCCAGCCCCGGCTATCCTGTCTATGCCATAGGGACGATGTTTGCCGGTGGTGAGGTACATCTGATGCCGCTTCTGGAGAGTAACGGCTATTTCCCTGATTTTTCTGCCATCCCGGACGATGTGCTTAAACGCGCAAAGCTGATGTTCTTAAACTATCCCAATAACCCGACAAGCGCGCTGTGCACAGAGGAGCAATTTAAGTCTGCCATTGATCTTGCACATAAGTATAATTTTATTATTTGCCACGATGCCGCCTACACAGAGATGTACTACAATGGTAAAAAGCCGATGAGCTTTCTTGAGATTGACGGGGCTAAGGATGTGGGCGTAGAGCTTCATTCACTGTCTAAGACCTATAATATGACGGGCTGGAGGATAGGGTTTGCCGTTGGCAACTCAGACGTTATCTTTGGGCTTGGCAAGATAAAGACCAACCTGGACTCAGGCGTGTTTCAGGCTGTGCAGGAGGCGGCCATTGCCGCACTCGACACGAATGAAGCCGCCCTTGCCCCACTGCGAGACACATACCGTGCCCGCAGAGACATCCTCTACGACGGCCTCAAGTCCATTGGCTTAGAGCCTATGAAGCCTGATGCCACGTTTTATATGTGGACAAAAGTCCCCAAAGGATATAACTCCGAGTCCTTCGCAGTTGCCCTGCTTGAGAAGGCCGGCATCTCAGCAACCCCCGGCAACGGCTTTGGCGCGGCAGGGGAGGGCTATATCAGATTCGCCCTCACGGTGGATGTCCATAGAATGCAAGAGGCCGTTGAGAGGATAAGAAAGGTAATCTGAAGGCATATATTGGCATTGGCTCAAATGTTGGCAACAGGCAGGGCAACTGTATCAGCGCCGTTGAATTAATGTCGCAGGCAGGCATGGCGGTAGTCTTGTCTTCCGGCATGTATGAAACAAAGGCGTGGGGTGTTGTCAATCAACAGGATTTTATTAATATGTGTGTGGAAATCGAGACACAGCTGCCGCCCATAGCGCTTCTTGAGGCACTGCAGTCTATCGAGCAACAAACAGGCAGGCAGAAATCCTATAAGTGGGGGCCGCGCGAGATTGACCTTGACATCCTCTTTTATGGCGCAGAGGTGATCGATGAGGAGCTATTAAAAATCCCCCATCCGTATGCCCACCTGCGACGATTTGTGCTTGAGCCGCTTGCCGAGATAGCCCCGGAGCTTGTGCATCCGCTTATTGGGCAGACTATCAAACAGCTGCTTGTGAGGCTTTAAACGCCGCGGTAAAAAAAATTTGCGCGTTGTTTTACATCGTGACTTTATGTGTGTTAGTATATGATATGAAGAGGGTGTTAATCTGATGGATAGAAGGACATACCCACGTGCGGATGCCTATGTTGCGTTGGGAGTGCGTCTGCTGTCGCGACAGAGTCAACCTGCGTATTTCTCGAAAATTGCTGGTGAGGCAGCCGCCGCCGATATCGCTATGAGAGACTCAGAAGGCGATGAGCAATACCCTGAATTTCTGCCTGAATTCATGGATGAACTTAGGGAAAAGGCCGCCGCAGTGGTAAAAGTCCTCGATAGCGCTGAAGATGTCGATGGCTTTCAAGAGTTAGAATATCGTCAGGTAAATCTAAGCGGCAGCGGTATCCGGTTTCTCTGTGATGACAAGTGCAATGTCAAAGACCTTGTGGAATTAAGAATGCTTCTTCCCATTGACCCCCCCGTGCCAATACGTATTTACGCCGAGGTTGTCAGAGTGCTGGAGTCTGATGGCGAATATGGCGCCGCCGCGGAGTTCATAGCGGCAAGCGATGAGATACGGCACGATATAGCCGAATTCGTCAGCGCCCTGATAGACGTGTCGTAATTTAATGTGACATAGTTTATTTGCCAATCTGAAGCCTCATCAATATTTATCTGGCGGGACTTATCGCGGTAGCATCATTATCGTTGAGGAGTTGTTTTCACTCATTGCTCTGGTCAGAGCGCGTTCTAAGTTCACCCGTGCCGAAACAAGATTTGGATTGAGGGCTACCGCCATTTTGAGATATGGAATTGCCTCCATTGTTTTTTGCTGCAAGCTCAAGGCTACACCAATCCCCTCGTAAGCCGACGCGTGCGATGGATTAATCCTCATTGCAATGTTGAAGCTCTCTATTGCCTCATCTGTGCGGTTTAATTTTATCAGCAGACTTCCCATGTTGACACGCGCGGCTATGTAGATATAGTTTAACTGCAGGGCCTTTGTATAGTGCATATATGCCTCGTTATATCTTCCTATTTCAACAAGCGCCGCCCCTAAGTTATTATGGGCTACATAGTTTTCTTCAGTAACCGATAAGGCGTGTTCAAATAACGTGATAGAGTTGCGCCAGTATTGTATCTGCTTGTATGTATAAAATGCACATGCTAACAGGATGGCACATGCTATCACAGCGGTTACTTCCCTGCCCACGGGCTTGTTAACGACAGAGTTTGGTATCACCATCGAGAGGATTATAAAAAGTCCGATGAAGGGAATATATGTGTAACGGTCAGCCATGGCCGCAGTACCCACCTGTACTATGCCGATAACAGGCACAAGCGTCCCGACATACCAAAACCAGCCGGTAAATAAATACGGAAGCCTTTTGATATAAACTAAAGCCACCGCCGTTGCGATAATAAAAAAGGCCGCCGCCCCAGCAATCTGCCACAGCTGGAATCTTTCGTCAATTGGATAAATTACGGCGGATTTTGTGGGATTAAACATCATAATAACATACTTCGCGTAAGAAATCAGTGCATTTATAATGCGGGATTTCAGTGGAAGGATGTCTGAGGAGACAACCGCCCCCCATGACTTCTGTACATAATAGGTCAGCGCGCTTGAAGCGGCACTAAGGGTAAAAAATGGTATCTTCTCAACTAATAACTTTCTAAGTGCCCGCCAGTGATTCTCCCCAATGGTGAGCCTGCCAAGCGGCCAATAATCCATGAGCAACAGGACAAAAGGGACAGTTACAAGCATTGGCTTGGACATCAGTCCGCAAGCGAAAGTCACCAGCGTGAGCACATAGCGCAACACGCCCGGTCTTTTCACATAGCGCACATAGTTGTACATCGTCAGTATCCAAAAAAAGCCGCTTAGGACATCCTTCCTCTCAGCAATCCATGCAACGCTCTCCACATGCAATGGATGCAGGGCAAAAAGAGCGGCAACAAAGCCGCTCCTCCAATGAGCCCCGGTCATGCTCGTAAACACTAAAAACAACATTACGGAGTTCAAAATGTGAATAATCACTGAGGTCAAGTGGTGGCCTGCGGGATTTAATCCATAGATGGAAACATCTGCCATATGGGAAATCCACGTAAGCGGAAACCAGTTCCCATCGTTAAACACGACAAAGGCACGCCTGATGCCGCTTAGGGTAAGGCCGCCAAGCACATGGTTGTTCTTTGTGACATAGGCATTGTCGTCATAGACTTCGATGAAGGCGTTTTTTCGTACATCCGCATAGGACAGTGCTGTGATAAGTGTAATAATAATTATTATTACATCAACGGGTTGCAGTAATTTACGCGATTCATTCCGATTGTCCACTTCAGTCATTTTATACCTCGTCTACCTATAAGCGCAAGCGTATTTTTTTTGTTGTTCAGGGCCTCTGTGTAACCCGGGTTAATCGACAGCGCCTTGTCAAACATCACAAGCGCACCTTCCTGATCTCCAGTAATGGCCATAACCGCTCCAATGCCATTGAGGGCGGTGGGCAGCAGTGGATTTATCTGCAGGGCCTGTTTGTATTTTGTCATGGCCTCTGCAAGCCTGTTTTGGTTTAAGAGGATATTTCCATAAGCGACATAGGATTTTTCATAGCGCGGATTAATCCTGATGACTGTCGCAAAACGTGCCTCTGCCTCATCGACTCTGCCAGCGTTGCTCAGTGCCAGCCCAAGATTGTGAAGCGCGTCACAGTCTGTTGGACTAATGGTCACGGCGTTTTCATAACTGTCGATTGCCTCGCCATATCTGCCCAGCTCAGCGTAGGTAATGCCGAGGTTATAGTAGGCAACCTTATTTCCAGAGGTAGCCTCTATGGCATGCTTATAAAGGGCTATGGAATTGCTCCAGTACTGAAGTTGTCTTTTAGTGGCAGCGATATAAAATAACAGCAATAGTGTGGCGATTACGGCAATTATGGCCTTAGAGCGCTTATTCACTTTAAGCAGCTCGGCAGCGCCCACTGCGGCTATCATAAACAGTCCCACAGAGGGCATATAGTTATACCGGTCAGCCATCGCCTGTTTTCCCACCTGTACCAGACCGATAGCCGGCACAAGTGTACCTAAAAACCAAAACCAGCCTGTAAATAAGTACGGCAGTGTCTTTACCTTCCACAGTGCCGCCGCTGTGATGACAAGCAAAATGGCCGCTGCCCCGATTGCCTGCAGCGTGGGGATTTGCACCGGCATGGGATAAAGTATAGTGAGTTTGTACGGGAAAATAGTATTAGCAATATATTTTACATAAGATATGGCGGAGTTTTCTAATCTGAAACCAAAGGGCAAGGTCTCAAGCGAGGCAACTGCACCACCGCTTCTCTGGGCGATTAACGTTACAATGGCAGACGCCGCCGAGATAATAAAAATCGGTACCTTCTCAATTGCCAACTGCTTCAGAGTGTGTGCTTCATAACTTGACTGATGCCAATGAGGGCTGAGGCCGCTTATCCTGCCAAGCGGCCAGTAGTCAAGTAACAACAGCACAAAGGGTAATGTCACCGGCATAGGCTTAGTCATCAGCCCAAGGACGAAAAATATAGCAACCATAACAAATCGGGAGGTCTTTGGCCTCTGGGGCCTCCGGGCATAGTGGACATAGGACAACATCGCAAGCAGCCAAAAGAATGCACTGAGAACGTCTTTCCTTTCTGACACCCATGCAACACTCTCCACATGAACCGGATGGAGGGCAAAGGCCGCGGCAATAAAGCCGCTGACCCAATAGCTGCCAAGGACTCGCCGGAAGAACAAAAACAATAGGATCGAATTAGCCGTGTGGAGAAAGACATTGTTTATATGGTGCAGTCCGGCCTTCATGCCGTAGAGCGAGACATCAGCCATATGGGAAATCAATGTCAGCGGAAACCAGTTTGAATCCCAAAAGGAGGAAAACGCCCACAGGACATTGCCCCAGCTCAGGCCGCCCAGTACGTGTGCATTTTCTGTGACGTAGAGCTTATCGTCATAGTTGACGAAATCAAATCTGAGCACATCGGCATAAACGAGGATTGTTGCTACAGCAATGAGGGTAATCAGCACATCGGCAGAGCCGAAGGCCTTAGGCTCTGCCGCCGCTGAGTTAATATGTCTTGCCACGAGCCGCCGCCTCTTCAGAGTATTTGACGAGGGTTGTTAATGGCTCTGACCGTCCTTTTCAGGTTTTTGCACAGGAGGCGAGACAGCTCCGGGACTTGGGGGTATTGGGGGATTCTTAGCATTGTTCTGATTCGTAGGGTTAAACGAATTTATAGCCCCGGCCATCAATTCCTGCATGGTAGCTACCTTTTTAAAGTCCTTAGGCACTTCAAACATAGATGGCGTTGCCGCTCCAACTTTTATGTCTTTTATTTCAGTAACAACGCCCTGGCCGTTGTTGCCGGGCATAGCTGGTTTTTTAGTATCCATCTTGATTTCATAGCGTATTATCAGCCCGCCAAGGTCGGATGCCTCCCAGATTACGGCATTGCGCTTATCTTCTGGTTTGTCTTTTGAGTAGTAAACCGCTTCATTTTTTACGCAAGGGTGTCCGTCTACTGTCTCCTCAGCAAGTTTCTTCTTCTCGAATACGACATTGCTGCCGTAGAGCGATGGCCCTTCTTGAGCGTCAGCAGTGTGTTCAAAGTACAACTTATTGGGGATATACAGCGAAAGACTTTTTCTAGTGGCAAGCATGGAGATATTAGCAAGTCCCTTGATAGCGGGGCTCTCGGTGCGCATCTTATCTCCCATACGGGCAAAATCGATCGATATACCCATTCCAACAATGACCATCTTTCCAGTGTAATTGTCTGGAGGGGCGGCAGACGCGGTAGCGCATATAAGCGCCGTAAACATCAGCGCTATGACAGCTTTCTTTAGCATTGTCTACTACTCCTTAATCTTTTTCGTTATTTTTGTGATTAACGCGGCTGATACGCAATGCGTATCAGCCGCATACGCCGTGAACTCTATTCAAGCTCTATTGCTTTTTTGGTAGTCTCCTTTCTCTTGCCTTCTTTTGCATTATATGCCGCCATGCAGCCGCTGTCTTTTTTCGTCAGCGAGCACTGGAGATATTCGGAAATCTCTATAATACATGCCCTGATTGCCTTACCAACGGGGGTCTTCTTATGTTGCGATAAGCCGCCGGAGAACATGCCCATTCCACCGCTTACAGCCGCGGCTGAGGACTTTGCCGATGCCTCTACCGTCCTTGCATCCACTACCTCGCCTGTGGTTGCGTCTATGACCTTTAAATCAACGGCCATGTATGCCTTTGCCTCTGAACCTCCGATGTTAATGCCGGCGATTCCAATGCCAGCCCCCGTGCCCTCGGTGTTTTCCTCGAAGGCTGAGACGGTTGCCGCTATCAGATACTGCGCCCCCTTTATTTTTCCTATCTTTGCCTTCGTGGCAGGGTCTATTCTTCCTGATGTCCCAAGGTCCTGCTCTCCTAATACCGCGTCAAGCTCCTTTCTCTCCAGCACAGAAAACGAGTGAGTGCTGACCAGTTCAGATGCGAGCATGTCCTGAAGGTCGCGCCCAACGCCCGATGTCCACCATGAGGCGTGTGTGTCGTTTGTAAATCTCAGGACCCCGAGCCTCGGCTTATCATCCGCATACGCACTCATAACTCCAGCTGCTACTAACAACACCAACGCAACTACGGCAACAAATACTTTCTTCATAACTGTCTCCTCCTTTAGTTTTGACTCTTGTGGTCTTGCATTTTTACGACGCTTGCTGCACGGCACGATTTAGGCTGGATTATATCACAAAGCATACTTTTTTTTATACCACCGAAAACTGTCCCAGAGCTGATTGCCCAAAATAATAGGGCCCAAAAAAAAGGAAGGAAATCATCAACCGATTTCCTTCCCTGATTGGCCTTGCTAATTACCGCTTATGGCTTATTTATAGCGCTGGTCAAACTCATCTTTGGCTTGCTTTCTTGCCGCTGCAACGGCAGGGTCTTCGTTGCCGACTGACCATCTGTGATTGTCAGAGGCTTGTACCTCTGTAAGCAGCTTTTCAAGCTCCTCGGCCTTGACATTGGCCTCCTTATTGGCGCTCTTTTTACCCATCTCTATGACCTCTTTAAGCTCAGGCACATATTCGCTGTACCAGTGCTTTGCCAGTTCATAGTTGCCGTGCCATTGGGTATAATCGGGCGCTTGCATACTTGCCCCATGGCGTGCCCTTCTGCCCTCGTGATGCCAGAGTTCAAACCATGTGTAGTCTATCTTATTAGACATGTTGGCATATTCTTTGCCTTTTACCGCCTTGAGCACCTCGGTGGCCTTTTTATACAATTTCTCGCCAGGGATTGCCCACTTTTCACTGTAGAGCTGCATCTCGGCCTCATATTGGATATAAAAAGCGTCTGTGAAATTCACATTGTGGCATGAGACGCAGACCTTTTTCATGTTGGCACGGCGCATATCTCCAGTAATTTTGCCAGATGGAAGTCCCCATGTCATATCTGTTTCATGCGCCTGCTTGAGCTGGGCGGGGCGGTTATTCCACTTGATGCGCAGCCCCACGTTGTGAGTTACGGGTAGATCCTTAGTAGCTGACATGTGGCAAGTGGCACATGTTGGTGCCGCAAAGTAATCCTCACCCACTACCCATTTATTTGACTCAAGGTTCATCTTTTCTTTGTTGGCATAGTAGTTGATGCCGTGCTTGGACTCCTGATAAATCTCTATCTGAGGATGGTCAGGCCCCATGTGGCACTTGCCGCAGTTTTCGGGCTGGCGTGCCTGTGCAACTGAAAACTCATGGCGCTGGTGACAGGCCGAACAACTGCCTTCAGAGCCGTCCGGGTTAATCCTGCCCATGCCTGTGTTTGGCCATGTTGCCGGGTCAAGTTTGCCGTCTTTGTTTATCTTAATAGTAGTGCCGTGGCACTGCCAGCAGCCATTGACCGCCGCCGCCGACACCCCTTTGGGGAAAGCCTCTGTCTTCATTCCCAAGTTGCCCTCGGCTACGTCGGCTATAATATTGTCCATCGAGCCAATGATATGAGCCGCCTTTGAGTGGTGGGAATTTCTGAACTCGTCATACTCCTGGGCGTGGCATTTGCCGCAGTCCTTGGGTGAGACTATTACCGAGATGATGGCTCCATTGTGGTCAAACGACCCCGGGTCTCCCTTCTTTTTCATGTGGCACTCATAACAGCCGACATTAGCCCTGAAGTGCTTGCTCTTGCCCCAATGCTGGTAAATATTGACTGTCGTGTTTGAGTGGCACGCCACACACGTCTGACTTTCCTTTGACAGTTCCTTTGGTATCTCGAGCTTCAGCTCCGCATATGCTGAGGTGGCTGCAATAAGCATGAATGCAAGTACTAAAACTAATTTTTTTGTCATACTCTCCTCCTTAAAACTCCTTATTATAGCGTACCTCCGGCCTCCCCACGGCCTCAATTACGCATTACTTACCTTCACCTCCTCCAGAAATCAAGATGTTGTTACTTACCCCTGAACAAAAACTTGGACAGCCGCTGATGCAATCACTTGCAGCCAAGCTATTGTAGCAGAATTGATCATAATAATTGCAGTGACTTTTATCACACGATTAAATATCTTTGTGTATTATTTCTCTATGGGCGTATTAAAGTAGGTCAACACGGAATATAAAATCTACCAAACATTTAACATTGACTATTATACATGTAATAATTGACAGCCTCAAAGAGAAAAATCTGCGCTTACGGTCTGCTTGACTCCA
>JADFXZ010000161.1 GCA_015233265.1 Nitrospirota bacterium | reverse complement strand
AAAAGGGGGGGCTGGCTGCTTTTCTATTGTGACACAGTCTGCAAAGCGGGAATCCAGGAAAGTATCGGCATTGTCTGCCTAATTTTTCCAATGCGTTTGCCCTGACCAGATGACTCAGGCAAGCAACAAAATATGTGCCAAATTTGTGCCAAAAATTATGAATAACTAAAGTATTTTCGTGTTCGTCCGATAATATGTTTAGTATGTTGAAAGAAGTTGAGACGATGATAGGTAAAAACGGCCTGAAAAAAGGCTCAGGAGAGATGTGGCAGATGGCGGCGGCAATAGCGGCAGAAAAGGTTCACACAATATATAGTAAAATAATAAGGAGGTACGTATGGCATTCGTAATTAACACAAATATTATGTCAATAAACGCGCAGAGGAATCTCATGATGACTCAGCAGCCCCTACAGCAGGCAATGAAGAGGTTGTCCTCCGGTCTGAGAATCAACACTGCTGCGGATGACGCGGCCGGTCTTGCCATAGCTACAAAAATGAACTCTCAGACGATGGGTCTTAATGTAGCGGTAAGAGACGCTAACGATGGTCTGTCCATGGTGCAGACGGCGGAAGGTGCCATGGGCCAAATAACTGCGGACTTGCAGAGAATGAGAGAGCTGTCTGTTCAGGCCACAAGCGGACAGTATGGCGCAAGCGACATAAGCTCTATGCAGATGGAGATAAACTCCCTTGTCGAGGACGTCGGGCGAGTTGCCGAGCAGACGACATTCAATAACAAGCAGCTCCTTGCCGGCACATATAAAGCAAACCTTGCTGTAAGCTATAATGCCACTGACTCGCAGGTCAACATCAGCATTGCTTCAATGAACACCGATGTCTTAGGCTCAAATATATTTACGTCAACCGGCAAAAATGGGGCATTGCTTCATCTAAAGGATATCCACACAGCTTCATCTTCAGGAGTGCAGGGCATTGGAGACGGCTCGTGGCTGTCCGGGGCGGGTGCTCCTTACGCGTATAGCTACACAACAAACTCTCAAATTACATATTCCGGAAAGGCGTCGCTGATGATAAATGACTCCACTTCGGTCTCCGGCTACTCCTCACGCGCGTCAAACGCCATAGCAATAATCGACGGTGCGTTGGCCTCCGTTACAAGCTCAAGGAGTCAGATGGGCGCAAAGGCTAATTCGCTTAACGCCGTCATCGCCAACATCTCCAACGTAATAGAGACGACAATGGCCGCTCATTCAAGAATCATGGACGCCGACTTCGCGGCAGAAACGGCAAACATGACAAAATCCATGATATTGCAGCAGTCCGGTATCTCAGTGCTGTCGCAGGCAAACACCACGCCTCAAAACGCACTCGCACTGTTAAAATAAATCTTGGGCATTAAAGTTTTTTTGGAAAACTCCGACAAGATTAGTAATGTCGTAGATGGAGTAAAGGGCTGAGCAACCCCATGAAGGGGTAGCCGGCCCCAAGTAAGGAGAAAAGGTAAAGGGATTTGTAAGGTCGTGCAGTAAAAAATAGCGGGAAGCTATTTTAGACAAAACGTAGTACATGGAGGTAGAAGACATGGCAATGGTAATCAACACAAACAACAGTTCAATCGACGCACAGAGAAATCTTATGATGACTCAGAGTCCGCTGCAGCAGGCGATGAAACGCTTGTCGTCGGGTCTGAGAATCAATTCGGCGGCAGACGACGCTGCAGGATTGGCTATTGCAACGAGAATGAATTCTCAGACTCGTGGTCTCAACGTTGCAATCAGAAACGCCAACGACGGTCTGTCTATGGTGCAGACGGCTGAAGGCGCAATGTCACAGATAACAAGCGATTTACAGAGAATGAGAGAGCTGTCTGTCCAGGCCACAAGCGGGCAGTACGGCGCGAGTGACATTGGTTCAATGCAGATGGAGATAAACTCGCTTGTCGAGGATGTCGGCAGGGTTTCCACGCAGACGACATTCAACAATAAGCATCTCCTTGACGGCACGTTTAAATCGAACCTGTCAGTCAGTTACAACGCCAGTGACTCGCACATTAGCGTCAACATTGCTTCGTTGAATGTTGACCAGTTAGGCGGAAACATATTTTCGTCAACCGGCAAAAATGGGGCGATTCAGCACCTTATGGACCTGCACACTGCCTCATCGACTGGTGTCTCCGGCGTAGGCGACGGCGCGTGGGTAAGCGGGGCAGGTGCTCCTTACGCCTTTAGCGCGACCACAAAGACGGCCATTACATATAGCGGTAAGGCTTCTCTGCTGGTAAATGACTCTACTTCGGTCACCGGCTACTCTTCGAGGGCCTCAAACGCTATAGCGATAATAGACGGGGCATTGGCATCAGTTACAAACGCAAGATCTTCGATGGGTGCTCAATCTAACGCGTTTAACGCTGCCGTGGCCAATCTTTCAAATGTGGTAGAGACGACAACAGCCGCTCAGTCGAGAATTATGGACGCCGACTTTGCCTCAGAGACGGCAAACCTGACAAAGTCTATGATAATACAACAGGCTGGTATCTCGGTATTGTCTCAGGCAAACACTCAACCGCAGAATGTGCTTGCATTGCTGAAATAATCGGACAAGATAGTTGACGGGGGGGCGGCAGTGTGCCTCCCCTCAGACTTGTCTCTATAAGCGATGACCAAGACAATATGAGTGTTTGAAAGGAGGAAGTGAAAGATGAATGATAACTTGAATTCGGTGAGTCAGTTTGTAGGCAATGCGGCAGTGCCGCCAGTTGCCGGTAAACAACCTGCCGCTAGTTCGCAGACTGGTACCTCCGCTGCGTATACCGCGCCTCAGCAACAATCGGCGGCTGTCGATGCCAACAAGGAAAATGCTGTTTCTCAGAGTGATAATAAGGCTGCACAACAACAGCAGTCCGATGGAAAGGCATATTTTGCCGTTGACGACAATAAAAACGTGGTAATAAAGGTAACGGACGCCTCAGGTAAGGTTGTTCGGCAGATACCTGCCGAGGACTATCTGCAAATGGTGAAGGTGCTTGACGAAAACGACAAGAGTATGTTACAGTCAAGCACAGGGAAGAACATGTTCCACAAGGAGGCCTGATATGGCTGATTCGACGATTACGCCCACAACAGCAACGACAACAAATACGACGGGGTTGCCTAATGCCACATCGCCCTGGACACCGTCCACACCGCCGGTGTCTATTTCCACAGGTCCTTATTCGGGGCTAAATACCACCGCTATAATCAATGCTCTAATGCAGGTGGATGAACAGCCCTACAACGATCTTGTCAGTAAGGCAACCAGTTATACTAATGAAATAAGCGCCTATGGTCAGATTTCATCAAGCCTGTCCGCGCTTAAGACAGCTGTTGCAGGGCTTACGTCAACGAATATCAGCACATTTACGACCACCTCGTCAAATCAAAACATTCTTACGGCCACCGCGTCTTCGAAGGCGTCTCCGGGCACTTATAAGATACAGATAAGCAAGACGGCTCAGGAAGAAGAGGTCATTTCGCAGTCATATGCCTCAGACACCACCGTAGCGTTTGCAACCGGTACGCTGACCGTTGGTAACGGCGGCCACTCGACAACAATTAATATCGATCGTACGAACAATACCCTTACGGGTGTAAGAGATGCTATAAACAGAAGCGCCACCGATGTTAGTGCCTCGATAGTAAACGATGGCACAGGCTATCGACTAATCGTAAGCACTAAAAACGGTGGCGCAATTAACGGCCTTCAAATATCAGGCACATCTACCGGCCCAGAAGGGCTTGACCTGGGCGCCCTTTCTTACTCCGGTGCTGACTCATCCACAATGTCGCTACTTCAGACTGGCTCAGACGCCTCGTTCACGGTCAACGGCCTCTCTATTACGAGCCACACCAATACGCTGACAAATGTCCTCAAAGGTGTGACATTAAATTTGCTGAGCGCCACCTCTCCCTCGGCTGTGACGTTGACCATAGGGCAGAATGCCGCGGCGAATTCCACGGGCATGACTGGATTTGTCACCGCGTATAATAATACGTTAACCTTGTTGAACCAGCTGTCAGCTCAGGGGCAGCCGCTGTACTCCGACATGACAGTAAGCTCTATACAAAACACCATACGAACCATGACAACGAGGTATTTTAACGGCGCTACTTCTATCCTCGCGAATTTTGGGGTAAACCACCTGAAAGATGGGACGCTGCAAATCGATACCGCAGCGATGAACAAGGCCTTAAGCTATAACCAGCTTGGATTTAACAAGATGCTTGACGCCTTTTCCTATCAGTTTAACAGCTCTTCGGCCTACGGGGTGCTTGGCAATCTTATAAGCTCTACGATAGCTAACGTAACAGGCAATCTGCAGAGCAACATTACACATATTCAGACGCAGGAGGCCTCCCTGTCAGAGCAGCTCAATCAAAAACAGGCGGCATATCAGCAGCAATACGCCCAGCTTGAGGCCACCATTGCACAGTTAAGGACGCAAAGCGCTAGTATCACTCCGTCGAGTTCAAGTACCGGTACTGCTAGTACGACAATTCCAACTCTAAATACAACGGCATAACAGGAGGGTAGTAGTAGTGACAAACCCGGCATACGCGAAGAATGCTTATATAAGCACTGACATAAATAACTTGTCGCCGCTTGATCTTGTGATAAAACTCTACGACGGGGCAATTGGTTTCCTATCGAAGGCAATATTCAGCATCGAGAAGAAGAACAGGCCGATGAAGATCGTATATCTCAACAAGACCAGAGCCATTGTGGAAGAGCTGATGAGTTCGCTCGATTTGGCAATAGGCGGCGAGGTTGCCGCTAACTTACAGGACCTCTATACCTATATGCTGCTTGAACTAACACGGATAAACTCTTCCGATTCGGTAGACAAAATATATCACATTCAGGAGCTTCTCAGAACTCTGAAAAGCGCGTGGGTCGAGGTCAAGTCAACCGTCCCGCAGTCAACGGCCGGGCTGCGCCAGCATGTGAGCGTCCACTGAGGCAGCAAAGTTGCAGGGGGGTGCGCATTAGTACTAATGAGGAATGCCCTTTCTGGATTCCCGCTTTCGCGGCAATGACAGACAGGACAGGGGTGACAGGGTGAACAGAAAAGGGCAGGGCAGGACAAATAAACATATAAGGATGTAATAGCCGTACCAAATTTTGTCATTCCCGCGAACAGACTGTGTCACAATAGAAAAGCAGCCAGCCCCCCCTTT
>JADFXZ010000160.1 GCA_015233265.1 Nitrospirota bacterium | reverse complement strand
ACTCAATTGACGACACTGGGGTATTTGAAGAGGGTCAAACAGCATCTGCGGATGACACCGGAGATTTTCAGAATATCTCAGACAGCGATTTAACTACAAGAGAACTTAAAGATGTACTTGAGAGTTTAACAGGGGAAACCGATGAAAAAGAAAGTGTTGCCCCCGAGAAGGATTCAACAGTTATGGACGACAGCGATATAGAGGCGCTGCTTGCCGGGACAATGTCCGAGGAGACCTCAGACGTAGACAACAGCGAAGCTCAAAAGACCGTGGTAATAGCTGAGGAACTGCCAATTGAAACAATTACCGCGGAGGCTCAGGCGCACTCTGACCCGGACTGGAACGAGCAAACGCAGGACTTTGCCACATCGTTTGCCAATGAGGATATATTATTGGGAATGTCTGCGCCCCCGGCAGACTTGCAAAAGGAAATTACACATGAACCGAAAAAAGAAAAAACACCCCAACCAGTTCTTGCGGCAAACAGCGGCCCCGAACTTGTTACGCCACCTCAGGCGCTTGAGCCGGTCAGACCTCAGGCTGCCGCTGCTCCTCCGGTTTTTGTGCAGCCACACCCCGAAGTCCATCCCGAATCTCAGACGTACCACGCTTCACATACTACTTCAGGCACGGGAGGCATCTTGTTAACAACCGCCGATGTTACGTCTATTTTGCAGAAAAGCCTCGAACAAAAGGTTACACAAGTCATTGACGACGGCGCAATTTTATCCATCTTTAAGGAATCTGTAGAGGGCTACATCAATGAGAGCTTTAAGGACGCAGCTATTGGGCTTGACGATATGGTCTCTGAATCGATAAATAAAAAGATTAGTGACGTTGTCGGCACTATCAATCTTGAGGTCATAGTCAATCAGGTTATCTCCTCTACGATAAAAGGGATATTGGCAACCCTTCCTTCGGAGATATTTAAGATGACGCGAGAGATAACTGAACGGGTTATCACAGGTGTCTTGCAAGACAACATCCCGGCAATCAAAAGGGATGTCGAGAAGGTGATTTGGGAGGCCGTCCCGGGAGTTGCCGAGCGTCTTATCAATCACGAAATAGAGCAAATAAAATCGGAGTTCATGTAACCAGTGTGGATATAAGTGGATATTAGCGGTTTGGATATATTATAATGAACACCCAGGTCAAAGAGATAGCCAAGTCTTATGAGCCTAAGGAAGTTGAGCAGAAATGGTATTCCTTCTGGATGGAAAGCGGTTTCTTTCAACCCTCAGACGATGCCTCAAAGCAGCCCTACTCTATAGTCATCCCGCCGCCAAACGTTACCGGGTCTCTGCACATGGGGCACGCCCTTAACGTTACCCTGCAGGATGTCCTATCGCGCTGGAAGCGAATGAAAGGTTTCAGGGTGTTATGGATTCCCGGGACAGACCACGCTGGCATTGCCACTCAAAATGTCGTAGAGAGACATCTTGCGGCAGATGGCCTCAGCCGTGAGGCAATAGGCAGGGCTGACTTCATCGAGCGGGTCTGGCAGTGGAAGGCGCAAAACGGTGGGCAGATTATCCATCAGCTGAAAAAACTCGGTGCCTCCTGCGACTGGTCACGAGAGAGATTCACCCTTGACGAAGGGCTATCAAGGGCAGTGCGCGAGGTGTTTTTCGCATTATTCGATGAAAAACTCATCTATCGCTCGACACGCCTGATAAACTGGTGCCCCCGGTGTTGCACGGCGCTTTCTGATCTCGAAGCCGAGCACGAAGACTATGAAGGCAAATTAACATATATTCGCTATCCATTACTTGACGAACATGGTTACATAGTAGTTGCCACAACACGCCCTGAGACGATGCTTGGCGATACCGCCGTTGCCGTTAACCCGCAGGACGATAGATATAAGGCACATATTGGGAAATTATTGAGGCTGCCGCTTGCCGGGCGCTCAATCCCAATAATTGCGGACAAAGAAGTTGACCCCGAATTTGGCACGGGCGCGGTAAAGGTAACGCCGGCGCATGATTTTAACGACGAGGCAATGGCAAAGCGCCAATCCCCACATCTGCCCTTCATTGCGGTAATCGGCCCGGACGGTAAGATGACAGAAAACGCTGGGGCAAAATACGCCGGCCTTGACCGCTACGATTGCAGAAAGGCCGTAGTCGAAGATCTCAGAGATAAGGGGCTGCTCGTAAAAGAAGATAAACACTCACACGCCGTTGCCCATTGCTACAGGTGCCGAACGACAATCGAACCCCTGCCAACCGCCCAGTGGTATGTCGATGTTGGGGCTATGGCAAAAGACGCCATTGATTTAGTCAGAGACGGCAGGATTAATATTATTCCCGAAGGATGGAATAACAGCTACTTTGCGTGGATGGAAAACATTAAGGACTGGTGCATCTCCCGACAAATTTGGTGGGGACACAGAATACCGGTTTGCTACTGCACGGATTGCAACACTACGGGCGGCCTCTCACATGGGGAGTTCATTGCTGTTAAATTAGTGAAAGAAATAAATGGTGTCACTGAGGGCACATACGCAGCCCTCGAGGCCGCAGGGGTCGGCCACGACGAGATTGTCTCAAACGCTAAGGCGATAACCATAGGCATTGAGGTGACGCCGTTTTCTGCCCGCCATAATTCAAATCAATGCCCACAGTGCGGCAGCACCGCCATCATCGAAGACCCTGATGTGCTTGACACTTGGTTTTCGTCTGCCCTGTGGCCATTTAGTACGCTTGGCTGGCCTGAAAATACAGACGACTTGCGCGAATTTTACCCGACTAGTGTATTAGTTACCGGCTTTGATATATTGTTTTTCTGGGTAGCCCGAATGATAATGATGGGGCAGAAGTTTATGAAGGACGTCCCATTTCACGATGTCTATATTCACGCGCTGGTCAGAGACGACAAGGGCCAGAAGATGAGTAAATCAAAGGGCAACGTGGTTAATCCGCTTACAATTATAGAGAAATACGGGACTGATTCTTTTAGATTCTCACTTGCCGCCTTTGCCGCCCAGGGCAGGGATATAAAGTTTGCCGAAGAACGCGTCGAGGGCTACCGCCACTTCGCCAATAAGCTCTGGAACGCCTCAAGATTTATTAAACTAAACATCGACAAGATAGCGCCCTCAGGCATTAACTCAATGGACGAGATAAGTCAGCAGATTAGGCAGCTCAAGCCAGAGTCGCTTACTCTTCCCGACAGATGGATACTTAACAGCCTTGCAAAGGCCGCCTCTAACATTGACAGTGCGCTGACCGATTACAGATTTAACGATGCCGCAAGCGCCGTTTATCAGTTTGTTTGGCACGAGCTGTGTGACTGGTATATAGAGCTTGCCAAGACCTCATTCGAGAGGAATTACCCCAACGCCTCACTGACTTTAAACTGCCTGATTTATGTATTGGACAATTCACTGAGGCTGCTTCACCCCTTTATGCCGTTTATTACAGAGGAGCTGTGGAAGTCTTTTCCGCAAAATGGAGATACCATATCCCTTGCGCCCTACCCCACCGCTGATAATTTCATCACCTATGACAATGTCAGCGAAGAGATGTCATTCGTCTCAGACGCCATAAGCGGGATTAGAAGTATTCGAGGCGAATTTAACATTGCCCCATCGAAAAAACTAAAGGTTGCGGTTAAAACCTCAGGTAAAATACGAAAGATACTGATTGATAACTCTGACTTTATCGTCGATTTGGCACGCCTTGAGACGATTGAGACAGGCAGCAACATAGAGAAAAAGCCCTCTACGATGACATCGGTTAAGACCGGCATGGAGATTTACGTCTCCGTAAGCGGCCTGTTTGATGTTGCAGCCGAACTTCAGCGTCTGACTAAAGAGCTGCAAAAACTCGGGACAGCCATAACGGACATCGAGAGGAAACTCTCAAACATGGACTACATGGGACGTGCGCCAAAGGCGGTTATAGAAAAAGATAAAACAAAATATGCAGAGATGATAGAAAAACGCGACCGCATCCAACAAAATATCGACAAGATAAATAAACTGGATAAATGACCGCACAACACACGGCGACAATCCCCCCTGCCGTAATGGATTCGATAAGAAACGCCCTTATTGAGGACATCGGCCACGGTGATATTACCACTACCCAGACAATAGACGCGGCGTCACGCTCAGAGGCGGCTCTTATGGCTAAAGAAGAAGCAGTAGTTGCAGGGCTGCCATTTTTTAAGGCTGTTTTTTATATCACAGACCCAGCTGTAGAGATAAAGGCATTGGCGGCTGATGGGCAGCTTGTAACTAAAGGCACACGTATAGCGGCAATATATGGCAGCACACGCTCCATTTTGACGGCAGAGCGCCTTGCCCTTAACATCATGCAGCGCCTTTGCGGCGTAGCCACCCTGACGCGGCAGTTTGTCGAGTCAGTCAGCGGCCTTCCAGTGAAAATTGTGGATACAAGAAAGACCACCCCTAATATGAGATACATGGAGAAATACGCCGTCAGGGCGGGAGGCGGTCACAATCACCGGTTTGGATTATACGACGGGGTCTTAATCAAAGACAATCATATAACGGCCTGTGGGGGCATTAAAAAAGCGATAGAAAAAGTAAAAAAGACCCCGCTGCTTACGAAAATCGAAGTCGAGGTAAAAAACCTCAATGAACTCAGAGAGGCCCTCTCTACAGATGTTGACGTCATCATGCTCGACAACATGGATACTGCGACGATGAGGCAGGCTGTAGACAAAGCACGTGCGCTCAACAGCAGAGTGCTCATCGAGGCATCGGGAAACGTTACGCTGCAAAACGTCCGTGAAATCGCTGCAACAGGCGTCGATATTATCTCAACCGGCTATATCACCCACTCGGCAAGGGCAGCCGACATCAGTCTGAAGATCATCGCAAACCATGATTATTTTGAGGTGGCGGAAGAATTTGAATAACGACAAATAGAATTAGGGAGGATTCAATGATGAGAAGCCGCGCTATAAATAAGTATGTATTATCTTGCATAGTTTTGTTCTCAGCGGTATTTTGTCTTAACAACGTATCATACGCAAATGTCAGCGCCGGGGATTTTTTTACATCAGCAATACAAAGCGATGGATCTCTTTGGGCCTGGGGCATTAATCCTTACGGTCAATTAGGAGACAATTCAACTGCCGGTCAGACAATGCCCGAACACATAGGGGCATCTTCATGGTCACAGGTATCTGCCGGTGGCAATCAAACATTAGGG
>JADFXZ010000057.1:12372-12834 GCA_015233265.1 Nitrospirota bacterium | reverse complement strand
GCCTCGTTATTGTCGGAGACTAATATGGTTGGGTTTGACAGGACACTGATGTTGGTTTCGCTCGAAAGGGCTTGAATCAGGGCAGACAATAGCCCAGCTCCATTGAACACGGCATATGACAATCCCGAGGTGGACGAAAACAGTGGAGATGTAAGCCCAATACTTGGCGAATTGCCGCCAGATTCCAGCATAGCAGCGCCAGTATATTGATGATTCTTAACAGTTATATTGTTGGTGAGAAACCACTCAACGCCATATTTCAACTCATCGCTAAGAGAGACCTCAATTATAATGGCCTCTATCAACACCTGTCTGGGAACGGAGTCGAGCTTCTTTATCAGCTCCTCTATGTACAGATAGTCTTTCGGAAGGGCGAGGATAATGAGCGAATTGAGTTTATCGTCGTAGTATATCTTCGTCTCTGAGGAAACGAGGATGGAACTCGATACATTTATGGCGCTT
>JADFXZ010000057.1:0-12362 GCA_015233265.1 Nitrospirota bacterium | reverse complement strand
CAATCTTGTAGTGCAAGATGGGGCAAGTATCGCAATCGGCGGGCTGATAAAGGAGATGTCAGCGATGATGTCAGTGCCGATTTTGAGGAGGAAGACGACTTATCCGGCGTAGACATGGGTGTTGTGGACTTATCCTGTGCGGACTTTGACGCCCCTGATTCTGTGAATATCTGCGAGAGTATAGACATGATATGCTCGGCCTCACTGTTTTGCAGTGGATAGACATAGATTCTCGGTTTAGCGCCTTCAAATACGTTATCTATGATGTCTACCCATTTTCTAAAATGTTTGAGGAACTCCTCATCAGGAGCTACGACTAAAATGGCGTTTAATCTCTCGATTGGCAGATACCTCATCTTCAGGCTGTCCTTTGTTGTGGCAGTGAAAAGCGGGAACGTGTTTTTCAGGTCATCGATGACGTCTTTAACGCTGAGATTTTTAAATACGAACAATTCGACCTTTACGTCTTTAAACGCGTCGTCATCGAAGATGTTGACAATCTGCAGTAGCCTGCGAATGTTTTCATCAGTGTCCGAGATTATCAGACAGTTTTTCCCCGGCACTTCTTTAATGATTGCACCTGTGGTCAAAAACGGCGTAATGATTTCCATCATATCCTTTGAACTCATAAAATTCAAGGGAATTACCTGAATCATCGAAAACCCCTTGACCTGAAACCCCTTGGTGTCTTTGCCATAATTGACCCCTACTGGTTCTTTGGCGCTATCGGCAAGGGGGATAATCCTGTAGAGGTTGTTCTCCTCCATAATGCTCACACCGTTGAGCCTGAAGATAGTTGACATAATAGGCAGTACATCGCCGGTCGTTACAGGCTTTACGGTCTTAAAGGTAATCCTGCCCTTGACGCGAGAGTCAATCAGGTAGTTCACCTTCAGAATCTCTCCAAAAACAGTGTGGGCTATCTCGAATATATCGACGTCATCAAACGCAAGGCTGATGTTGTTTGGGCCGGATTGCGTAACCATAGGAGTTGATGGCTTGGAAGATGTGGCTTTGGGCAGTTGCTGTGATGCCTTCGAAGCAGGCGGCGCGGTCTTAGTGGCAGCCTGATTTGCTGTATTGTTGTCGGGGGACGCTATTGAGGCAGCCGCACCGACAGTTGGGGCAGCGCCTTTACCTTGCGGCGTCAACATCGACGGTGGGGATGAGGGCGGCAATGGAAACAGCGCCGTCAGATTATCTGGGGTGATACCCGGTGGCAATTGCTGGCGGGGCGGTGGAGGCGGCAACTGAAACCCGCTTGGCGCACTCTGCCCAGGCGGTGGCACGTTAGACGGCGGCTGCCCCTGCATGTCCTGAGCGTATACTATAGAAAGTCCCAACAACAGTGTCAGGGCTGTGGTAACTAAGGCCGCTATGAGGTATTTATTGCCTTGCCGAGTTTTTTTCATAACAGTTCAACACTATAACAGTCCAACGCTATATTAAGATACACTTAATTATACGTAATTATCAAGTAATTTTATTGAAGTATTTTTATCGCCTCAAAGAGATGAACTGCTCATGCCGACGGGTATTTATAGGTAGGGCGCTAGGAAAGGCGGGTGGTGGGCTATTGTTTTATTTTCCAGATTTTTGTTATGTTGTAATGTAAGTCCGGTTTCGATGGTTTGCCAGGGGCGGCCAGAGTATCTTTGGAAGAATTATAAGGACTATTAAGGAGGATTTCAGGTATGGGTTTTGTCGAGGGTTTAAAGTGCCGTGAGTGTGGTCGTGAGTATAAAGTTGACCCGATTTATGTGTGCGAGTTTTGCTTTGGCCCGCTTGAGGCCGTTTATGATTATAATAAAATTAAGAAATCTCTTGATCGAAAGAAAATCCTTCAGCGTGAAAAAAATCTCTGGCGCTACAAAGAACTTCTCCCAATAGACGGGCAACCGCAGGTAGGGCTTGACTCAGGATTCACACCATTGGTTGAGACTAAAAACCTTGCGCGGGCGCTGGGCGTTAAGACGCTATACGTAAAGGATGACACGGTTGTGCATCCAACACTTTCGTTCAAGGACAGGGTTGTGGCCGTTGCCCTTACCAAGGCGAAGGAATTTGGTTTTGACACGGTTGCCTGTGCCTCCACTGGCAATCTCGCCCACTCCGTCTCTGCCCACGGCGCCAAGGCTGGCCTTAAGAGATTTATTTTCATACCGGCCACCCTCGAGGCCAGCAAGATAACGGCAGCCCTCATCTACGAACCAAACCTTATCGCGGTAGACGGCAACTATGACGACGTAAACCGCCTGTGCAGCGAGATAGCCAATAAGTACAGGTGGGCATTTGTAAATATAAACATTCGGCCATTCTACGCCGAAGGCTCAAAGACGCTTGGCTTTGAGATTGTTGAGCAGCTGGGCTGGAGTGCCCCAGATAACGTAGTAGTGCCGTGCGCAAGCGGGTCTCTGCTGACGAAGGTATGGAAGAGCCTTAAAGAGTTTCACGAAATTGGTATTATCAAAAAATTAGAGACAAAGGTATTTGCGGCCCAGGCACAAGGCTGTAACCCAATTGTGACGGCCTTAAAGGGCCATACAGATGTTATAAGGCCGATGAAGCCGCATACAATTGCGAAATCCCTCGCAATAGGCAATCCCGCCGACGGTTATTATGCAGTCAAGGTGGTGCAGGAAACAGGGGGCTGCGGCGAGGAAGTCACAGACCATGAGATCATTGACGGCATAAAGCTCCTTGCAAAGACAGAGGGGATATTTGCTGAGACTGCCGGGGGTGTTACCGTGGCTGTCACAAAAAAACTGATAGAAAACGGCAGCATAGGGAAAAATGACACCACAGTTATCTGCGTAACCGGCAATGGCTTAAAGACTCAGGAGGCCCTTACCGGCCATATGCATTCAGCACACCACATACCGCCGAACATGGAATCTTTTGAAGAGGTATTAGCAAAAATAAAATAACAAATATATTCACGAAGGAGGCAATATGGCCGTAAAAGTGAGAATACCGACCCCGTTACAGAAACTTACGCAAGGCAAGGAGGAGGTAGAGGCTGCCGCCGGGACGGTGATAGATTTAGTGAAAGAACTCGATGGCCGCTATGCGGGCATTGCAGAGAGGATATCCGATGGCGGGAAGATCAGGCGTTTTGTAAATATCTATGTCAACGAAGAGGACATCAGATTCTTGCAGGCCGAACTGACACCGGTCAAGGACGGCGACAGTGTGTCGATAGTGCCGGCTATAGCTGGTGGATGCCCGTAATGCCCACGTAATAGGGGACAATGGAGGATACATATATGAAAAAACGAATCAGGCTGACCTTCCCGCAGGACTTGATTAAAGAGCCTGTGATTTACACGGTTGCCCAAAAATATGATATTATACCGAGCATACGCCGCGCCAGAGTAACAGAAAGCGTAGGCGAAATGGTATTGGAGCTTGACGGGCAGGAGGAGAATTTACACCTGAGTATTGAGGCACTTAAAGAAACAGGTGTCGAGGTGGAACTAGTCGAAGGAGATATAATTCAATAAACTCAAGAAGATACTCACACAGCTGGAGGATAAATGGCAAGGCAAGTGTACCGATGCAGCCCATGGCGGGGATTAATAGCCCATTACAGGGATTTTTTACCGGTTGCGGACGCTACCCCGGTGATAACGCTAAACGAAGGCAATACACCGTTAATAGCGGCAAGAAATCTGTGTAAGAAACTTGGGTTTAACGGTCAGATTTATTTTAAATTCGACGGGTTAAACCCAACGGGTTCATTTAAAGACAGAGGAATGACTATGGCGATATCCAAGGCCGTGGAGGCGGGTGCACGGGCTGTGATATGCGCCTCTACCGGCAACACATCGGCCTCTGCGGCCGCCTATGCCGCCAGAGCTGGAATTAGCTGCGTGGTTATCATTCCCGAAGGTAAAATCGCTCTTGGTAAGCTTGCCCAGGCCATTATTCACGGCGCATCGGTTCTTCAGATACAGGGTAATTTCGACGAGGCGCTCTCCATTGTGAGAAACATTGTGGAGCGCTATCCTATCACTCTTGTAAATTCGATAAATCCATTCAGAATAGAAGGCCAAAAGACGGCGGCCTTCGAGGTATGCGACCAGTTGGGCGCTGCCCCGGACTATCATGCCCTGCCGGTTGGAAACGCAGGCAACATCACGGCATACTGGAGGGGCTACAGGGAATATATAACAGCTGGAAATATTGATGCCCTGCCAAAGATGATTGGCTTTCAGGCAGCCGGGGCGGCCCCAATAGTTCTCGGCAAGCCAGTAGAGAAACCAGATACTATAGCCACTGCCATAAGAATAGGCAACCCCGCAAGCTGGTCTATGGCCGTAGAGGCACAGACCCAGTCAGGCGGCATAATAGACTCTGTAACGGACGAAGAGATTCTTGCGGCCTATTCGCTGATGGCCAAAACTGAGGGCATATTTTGCGAACCCGCCTCTGCGGCCTCAGTAGCCGGTGTGATAAAACTAAACGTCGCCGGATACTTCAAAAAGGACAGCACAGTTGTGTGTACGCTGACAGGGTCAGGATTGAAGGACCCTGACTCCGTGTTTAAGGTAACGAAAGACCCGCTGAAGGTATGGTCGGACTTAAACGCTGTTGAAGAGTATATAAAGAATTTGCTGTAGGGCGGCTCACCTGATAATAGACGCCTCAGAAATTATTGAGGTGATCAGTGTAGTGGTTGCGAATAGGTTGCGTTAGTTTTTCTGCGTGAATTCTGATATTTGTCAATGGGAATTCCTGCTTTTGGGCGAGTATTTCGCCTACGAGCGCTGTGATAAATTTTGTTGATATTCTTTCGATGACATTCCTAAAACGACTTGATATAAAGAAGTTATTATGGGAGTAGTCATCATCTATCTTGCTCTCACACTGGGTTATTTCATGCAAAAGATGTATTCCCATATTATCAATATCCTTTAATAATTCATCGGATTGCAATAGTTTGTAGTCTACTTTAATACCATGATATATTCTACCCATGATAAATACAAGAGACTTAGAGAAGGACTTGATTTCTAAATCGCCTCCTCTTCAATTATTCTCACAGGATGAAATACTGGCTTTTCTGCAGATTTATCATATCGTCTCTTACGATAGGCGAATGCTCTTTTAGCTTCAGCTCATGCTGCCATGACTCTATGTGTCCCTTCCAATAGCTGAATGCCTTTGAGAGTACTCCCTGCTTTCCTTGCGTCATAATGAACCTCCTCGTTTCCGTTTATTATGACTCCTGCTATTTCCCTTGTAAAGATGGGGTTTGCTTGACGCTTACAGGGCTGAGATGTTACAGGCGTAGATTCATCGCAACAAAACTGTCAAGAGACGGCAGGGGGCAGTTGTGTGTCCTAGCTCAGTAGGATTTTCACGCTAAAGCAGCAATCAAGGAAAGCATTGACCGGAGCTGAAAATATTGGAATTTTCGGCTTAATATTTCAAATGCGTTTGCCCTACAAATGACAAATTATTTCGTGTTTTTTTTCATTAATTTATGATAGACTTGGTAATTCTGAGCCGTATCGGTGATGCCGCATAAGCACTGAGCGAATAAACGTATAAGGAGCTGACTTCATGTATATAGTGATGGTAACCCCAGAGATTGCCCCCGTTGCTAAAGTAGGCGGCCTTGCCGATGTTGTCTTTGGCCTCAGTCGAGAGCTTGAAATAAGAGGAAATTCCGTCGAAATCATCCTGCCTAAGTACGACTGCATGTGGTACGGCGAGATATTTGGATTGTGCGTGGATTATGATGATCTTTGGGTACCGTATTACGACCACTGGATTCACTGCACTGTATTTTTTGGTTTTGTACACGGGCGTAAGTGCTATTTTATAGACCCACATTCCGAGAAAAACTTTTTCAACAGAGGTGTGTTCTACGGTCATTGGGATGACGCCGAGAGATTCGGCTTTTTCTGCAGGGCAGCCCTCGAATATATGCACAAGGCAAATAAACACCCTGACATCATTCACTGCCACGACTGGCAAACGGCCCTAGTGCCCGTACTTCTTTACGATATATATGCAAATCTCGGTATGACTCACCCGCGGGTCTGCTTCACACTGCACAATATGAAACATCAGGGCATCACCGGTGAATTTATATTCAGGGAGGTCGGTCTAAACCCGCCGGATTATTTCAGTCCGGACAGGTTTCAGGATGACAACGACCCCAATGTGGTAAATTTAATGAAGGGCGGCATCGTTTATTCCAATTTTATTACCACTGTCTCACCACAGTATGCCTGGGACATACGTACATCCGAGCAGGGATTTGGCATGGGACATACCCTCTTCATACATCAAAGCAAGTTCGGAGGCATCTTAAACGGCATCGATTACGACGTCTGGAATCCTGAGACTGACCGTTATATCCCACATAAATACTCACCTGGCACAATAGATGACAAGTACAAAAACAAAGAGGCCCTAAGACACAGGCTTCTGATGAGGCAGGAACTTAAACCGGTTATCTGTGCAATCGGGCGGCTTGACCAACAAAAGGGCGTATATCTCATCAGACACGCGCTCTACTATGCCCTTGCCAACGGCTGGCAGTTTATCCTGCTTGGCTCAAGCCCCGAACAGTCAGTAAACGATGAGTTCTGGCGCATGAAATGTGAACTCAACGACCATCCAGACTGCCACATAGAACTGGCGTATAACGAGGAGCTTTCCCATCTCATATATGCCGGGTCGGATTTAATAGTGATACCCAGTCTGTTCGAGCCGTGCGGCCTCACCCAGATGATTGCCATGAAGTATGGTACGCTTCCGATTGTCAGAAGCACCGGCGGGCTCTGCAACACCGTGTTTGACGCAAACTACTCGGATTTACCGTTTGAACAGCGTAATGGCTATACGTTTTACGACCCTACAAACGAGGCCCTCGAGCACGCAATGGTGCGCGCCGTGGGGTTGTGGTATGAATTTCCTCTGCAGTTTCGGCAGCTCATGGAAAACGCGATGAGCTATGACTACTCATGGAACTATCCGGGCGATCACTATCTGAAAGTCTATGATTTTATAAGAAACAAGTAGTAAATAGCGCAGGGCTGGCCTATGGAAGTTGACGCATTACGCATAACAAAAAATGCAAAGATGCTTAGGGCTGTGAAAGATGCGGATAAGGCAGCTTCCCTAAGCAATCTAAGCGTGTTGATAAGCGGCGAAGACAGTTTTGCAAAGGAGATCCTTGCAAGGAGGATTCACTCCGAGAGTGAAAGAAAACACAAGCCGTTTCTTACGTTTAACGCGGCTGCCTTTGCCGTTGACATTGCTGAAAAAGAGCTATTCGGATGGAAAAAGGGTGCCTTTACCGGCGCGATAGAAGATAAGGCCGGCATACTTGCCAAAGGCAACGGCGGAACTTTATATATCGAGGACATTGACGCGGCAGACGTAAGCCTTCAGACGAAACTCTATAAGTGTATCATTGAAAAGAAGTACCGTCCAATGGGAGCTACCCATCCCTCGAAGGCCGACATCAGAGTCATAGCCTCCACAAACAGGAAGCTTTCCGAGGCGGTGAAAAAAGGCACATTTCGGGAAGATTTACACAAGATATTCAAATCCCTCGAGATAAAACTGCCCCCGCTTAGGCAGCGAAAAGAAGACTTGCTGCCAATAGCCACGCATCTGCTGGATTATTATAAGAAAAAGTATGAAACCGGCCACAAGGAATTCTCCGACTCGGCGGTTAAGTTTATAACAGCCTACGACTGGCCGGATAATCTGCGGGAGCTGGCCCAGGCAATAAAGAAATCCTCAGTCCTGTGCAACACATCTGTAATCCAGCACAATGATTTAATCCTCGATGTCCCGTCAAAATACTCAATCTATGAATTTCTCGACGAGAAACTCAGCAAATACCTCTCCGACATCGGGGAAATAAAAGGCGGCAGCCTCTACGGTGCCATAATATCTGAAGTGGAGAAGTCCCTGTTGACCATAGTCATGAGAGAGGCAAAAGGCAATCAGCTAAAGGCATCAAGGATACTCGGCATAAACAGAAACACGCTGAGATCAAAAATCAAGCAATACGACATAAAATCGTAGAAAGACGCGTCCCCTAAAGTCAAAAGTTTGATAGCTGCCACTAAAGGCTTGAGTGTTTTAGCTCCTCGTGGAGTATCAAATTATTTGTGTAAACCCCATCTTTAATAGGTGATGTGTTTGTCTTATTTTTTTCACAATTCTCATCTTACCGATATGAGTCTTTAAGCTCACTTTTACTGAGCAGATGGCGCCGTGCGTTTTACAAGAGTTTTCTTGCATTGATTTATCGCTTCTACGAGGTCTTTACCGCGGCTGTAACGGTCTTCAGCATTTTTTTGTAGTAATTTCTCTATTATCTGCACTACGCACATAGGTATTCTCGGCTCTATTTGTTTAATTGGCGTTGGCGGCGTGCTTGTTATATTGTACATCAGGGTTGCGATGCTGTCGCCTTTAAATGGCCTCTCCCCTACCAAAAGCTCGAAAAACACCACACCTAATGAAAATAAATCAGAACGTCCATCTACTTTGCGCCCCGCTATCTGCTCAGGCGACATGTAGCTTGGCGTACCCAGCACCATGCCAGTCTGCGTCTTCGAGGATTCCATAACACGCGCTATCCCAAAATCAGTAACCCGCAGTTCCTTGTTATTAAGCAGCATGATATTGGCAGGTTTTATGTCCCTGTGGACGACACCGTTTTGATGGGCATAATCAAGGGCCTCACCAACGCGCGTCACTACACGCAACACCTCACCAAAGGGCAGCCTCGAATCCTTTGCACAGTATCTGGTCAAATCCGCCCCCTCAAGCAGTTCCATTGCCATATAGGCCGCGTCCTTGTCATCGCCGACATCGTATACGCGTACTATGTTTGGGTGAGATAGTTTGCCTGCCGCCTCGGCCTCACGAAAAAACCTGGTTTTTACCTCTGCAACCTGGTCTGAGTCTATGTCATCATAGCTCAATGTCTTAATTGCCACCTCACGGTTGATTTTCGGGTCCTTCCCCAAAAATACCACTCCCATTGCTCCGCGGCCAAGTTCTTTTATCACTTCGTAGCGGCCTAAGGATGCTCTTGAGCCTGATGCCCCCATAACGACTACAGTTGCCTCGGAATCCTGAGGCGGCGCTGCCGGTGCGGTCTCTTCAACTGGCGCACTGAGTTTTTTCATCTTTTGCGCCAGATCCTTATAATCACCTGCACTCAGCGCGTATTCATACACTGCCTGTGCCTTATCGGACATCCCTTTTTTCTCGAAATCCTGGCCCAGATTATACAAGAGTTCCTTTGTCGTGGCGTCTTGCAAACTGCATTCCCTAAACTTCTCAAACGCCGCGTCTAACTGCCCCTGCCCCTGAAGGCTCAGTCCAAGCATTTTATTTGTCTGCCTGCTGTCAATGTCCTTGCCCTTTGGCCTTTCCACTCCTTGTATATAACGATTCGACATAACAGCCATATATCCAAACACAAGGACAAGCATTGGATATGACATCTTTACCCATAGCCCCGACGAGTAAAACAGATATATGCAGATAACGCCCCACAGGATTAACACCCCTGCAGCAATGGCAGCCCCGGCACTTGCCTTAAAGCGCGGTATCAAAAACGATATAATGTCCCAAAAGGCCAGCATTATCAGAAGCTCCACATATGACAGCCACCACGGGCGCGTTATATGATTTGAATTGAGGATATTTTCTACCGCTGTGGCCATAATTTCTATATTGTTAATGTTACTTCTCAAAGGCGTTTTATTAACCACGCCGCGGCCAGTAGCTGTCAGCCCAATCAGCACGATTTTATCCTTGAACGCAGTGCCAGTCACCTTATCGCCCATCACATCGAGGAAGGAATAATATGGGAAACCCTCTGCAGAGGCGTAGCTGATAAGCATCATTCCCTGTTTGTCTACCGGGATGGTTAAGCCAGCGGCGGCTGCCTTAACACTTCCGTTTATCGTGATTTCGCCAACAGAGCTGCCCTTAAAGCTAAGGGCGAGCGCGAAGGCAAACGATGGAAACAGTCTGTCCTTATAGCGTACCAAGGGCAACTCGCCGCGCACTACGCCGTCACTGTCAGGCACAATGTTTATGTGTCCAAGGGCACAAGCGGCGGCGGCAAATTCCCTCATCGGCTGACCCGCCCCGCGGGCAGTCACAAAAGTGCCCGTGCCGCCAGTCTTAACCGAGTTCTTCATCATATGATCAGCCGCCGGTGGTTTTTTGTCCTCGGATTCGGCATTGTCCGTAAGGTGAAACAAAAGCGGCAGCACCACGTTTTTAGATACTTCAAGGGCATCGGTAAAGGCAGGGTCTGTGTTTAGCGAGTGTTCTGCCTCAATAAGTGACTTTTTTATTTCAAGCACATGCGGGTCTTTTAGGGCCGTCGGGTCTTTATCTATCTTCCCCACAATTTCTCTTATAGCAGAGAGACCTCTGTCATTTTCTGATTCAGCTTTAGAGTAGAGAATCCCAACCCCGATGGTCTTTGCTTCGTATGCCCTGAGTTTATGCACCATTTCGGCCACATACGAGCGCGAAAACGGCCATTTGCCATATTTTTCGATTGAGACATCGTCTATTCCCACGATAACTATTGGAGCCGAAGGTTTCTTCTGCCTCAGAGCACTCCTCAGATCATAGGTCAGGTACTCAATTTTTTGAAAAGGAGATAAATCTAAGACAAAGGCAAGCACCACAAGGAGTGTCACAGCCGCCCCCGCTGCCCAATCCGGAATCCTACTGTGAGCCGCATTCATGTCACAATTTTATAACAAATGCCGCTATTTATACAATATACATGGCAGCTTTGTCACAGAGGAGTTTTTTTTAATTTGTGAAGTAAACGAATTGAATTAAACTGCCCCAGTTTGTTACGCTATATCTAAGTCAGGTTTAAAACAGGGCATAAGACCGCTGGGTTTGGCGCTGTGGTTTCGCGGTCTGAGGCAATGGCAACGAGATGAGGTGATTGGAATGAGAGATGAAAAAGGGTTTTCGTTAGTCGAACTGATGTTTGTTATTGCCATAATCAGCCTACTGACGGCAATAGCTGTGCCAGCGTTTCTTGGACAGAGGGAAAAGGCGCGTGTACGGGCAACAGCGTCAAGCGCGGCGAGCGCCGTTTGCGACTTGCAAGCATATCTCGATTGGTACGTAGCTGGCGAACCATATTTAATTGTCACTGATACAACAGGCACACAAGGATGCTTCGAGGTTGCCACCCCGGTCTCAGCTGACCAGACCTGTTTAACTACATTAAACCAGGCCAGCGCTGGCACATATCCCTCATATCCTGGTGGTCTGGCCACAGTTCTCGCCCACTTTATTTCGCATCATACATTTAAGGGAGATACCAGCGCATTCTCCGGCAATCCATTGTTTGTTGCGACATCCCCTGGGGAAGGCCAGATTCTATTAAGCCAGGCCTCAAGCAACATCGTCGTTATTCTTGCTTATGCTTCAAACACTACATCTCCAATATTCAGCCAGATTCAAATGGTGACTATTCGCTGAAAAAAACGGAAATCCAGATAGAGGATTATTAAAACACCCTGAACATTTCGTTGAGCACCCACAACAGAAGCGCTACGTAAATAAAAAATATCACAGCGACCATGAGCCATGTCAGATGTCGTGGTTTAGCCCCCCCTAAAAATCCATCCATTGCCGTTGGCCCCGAAGATGGATAATCAACTCTTTCTATCTTATCGCAGCTCTCAACGTACCCAATAGCGGGGTCAAAGTAGTGCGACTCATCTGAAAAGATAGCCGCGCCGCTTACGCCTTGTCTTCTCTCCAAATACCTTGCCTGAAAGTAGCGCAACTTTAACCTCATTTGATGTTTCATCGAGGATATGACCCAGTGTACGCAAATAAACTCGCCAATTACAATAAGAAATAACACCGATATATTGAGCATATGGTTGCCAGCCCTGCCATCAGCATAAGATAATAACCCCATTATAACTATTATTATACATACGTTTAAAGCAAGATAAGCAAACTCACTCCATATAAGGCGGTTTTCAATCGTAAGTATACTCTTCATTAATAAAGAGTACATAGCGTTTGTCATGCTGTCTCTTTCCCATTGATCTCTTCCAGAGTCTTTGGCTTCCACATTCATAGTGTCTATATTAAAACACAATTGACTGGCATAGGGCAAGTTGCAGGGCAAACGTACAGCAATTCTCGGTGAAGGGAAAAGAGGCACTGTTTATACGTATAGTGTATTAATAAGTGAAGACGATGTGGAGTCAAGCAGACCGTAAGCGCAGATTTTTCTCTTTGAGGCTGTCAATTATTATATAGTGGACCCATAAAATGGGACAATCAGTTAAGATATAGCTGAGAAAACCCAG
>JADFXZ010000159.1:489-5286 GCA_015233265.1 Nitrospirota bacterium | reverse complement strand
CTATAAATGGTTATGACGCTGTGAGAATCATAGCAAACGCCTGCAGCACCTCCGGAAATCGTCGCAGCCCCAGGTGGAATTACAGTGTGCATACCCATCGGCATTGAAATTATATCCTCCTCAAGGCCAGCCATCCTTGCCGCCTCCCACGCGTCGTCAATCGTAAGGTTATTTGCTCCGATAATATTGGTGAATATATCGCCTGACATCAATTGCCCATTTTGAAGCACTACGCCGATTTGTCTCCTTAACGAGTGTACGTCAACGGTCTGTATGTCCTGGTTATCGTAGAAAATCGAGCCTCTTTCCTGTTTCTCAAAGGCTAAGAGCAGCCTAAGGAGCGTTGACTTTCCACTTCCCGAGGGGCCAACAATGGCAACGAACTCACCGGCCTTGATATGAAGCGAGAGGTCTTTTAAAATATACTGTCCGCCCTCCTGATACCTGAAATAGAGATCCTTTATCTCAATCTCACCGTAGAGTTCTCCGGGCTCGATTTTTTCCTGAGTTACCTCCGGAATACTTAAAAAAATTGGTTTTGCCCTGTTGTAAATTGGTATTACCGCCACCACTGTCATCATTGTGACAGATAGCTGCATCCCCGCCGTTAGAAACTGTGTAAATGCTGATGTAAACGATAAAAAATCTCCCATGCTCAACAATTGAAACATGTCTTTGTAGTAATAAACAGCGTACAAGATCATAAAAGATACGACAGGATAAATGGAGTTCAGCGCGGTGATAATATTCTTTACGAGGTTTGAGTGGAAATTATGGCTCTTTTGCTCCTTAAACTGTCCCGCCCATTGGGCAAACCCCCTCATCTCTGAACCAGAGACACGAAACTTCTCAATTCCGCCGATGAGCTGATACACCAGGCCGGATATCTTGCCGTTTAACTCGAGTATTTTATGCTGGTAATAAACCACCATATATGACAGCGAGGTCGTTATTATCGTAACCGCGGCCACTAAAGCCAGCGCGGCCAGAGCCAGCCACAGGTTATAGTAGAAGAGAAGAAAAAAACTAAATATCGAAAATGCCGCTGATATAATCGTATTTGTTACCGAGCCGGTTATCAATTGCCTGATGCCGTCTATACCCATAGCCCTGTTTGAGAGATCACCTACTGTGTACTGTCTAAAGAAACTTACGGGAAGCGAAAGCAGCCTGTCCCATACAGCCGCCTGCAGTGAGGCATCCACTTTTCCCTCTACACGCAGCATCGCTATTGAACCGGTTAACTGAAATGTCGCGTTTGATAGTGCCACAACCAAGAGGGCAATGCCTATCTGCATGAGTTGAGAGGTCTCTGCCATCGGTATTATCGAGTCAAACACTATCGAAGTGCAAAGGGGTATGACAAGCCCCAGCATGCCCCCTGCCGCCCCCATCAATAATACTACAGTGATATCGAAGATATTCTTATAGGAACTAAACTTTAATATGTTATACAGGTCCATTGTCGTCTCGGGAAATGGCCGGTAAAACGTATATGCAAATGGGGCTATCGAAGCCGCGGCATGAAGGTCTACTGTTGTCTGTGTGCCTTCAACCGTGTCATACATTGTGTAGTGTTTGTCATATATCAGGGCAACCGGCTGGTTATTACCCTCGATAAAGGCAAGCATTGGACCGTTGTCGCCTTCCCACCACCTTCCTTTTAAGGCTATGCGTCTTGTTCTGATGCCTGATGCCTTGGCTATCAGATATAGCGGCTCTCTTAATTTAGCCGCACTGCTTGTTTGGGCAGGGGCCTTAATGTGTATATTCATATCCCGGCCGACAAGCATAGCCGCCGCAAGCAGTGGGTCGTCTATTACAGCGGCCTCGCTGAGCGCTGGTTTATTGCTCAATATCGTGGTAAATTCCAGCAGAGCCGCCCCCATCATGTTATTGTCTTTTTCTGTCTTGAGTCGCAGGCGCTGTTTTTCATATTCCGTTTCGATGGATGCGGTTTGTTTGATGGAAACCAGCATGAGATTTTGAAAACTATCTATATGTGTCCAGTCAGGGTCTAATCTTAAATATTCTTTGGTTGAAAACGTATTAAAGCTGCACTCACCTTCATTTTCAACAAAGCTGTTGTCAGACACAGGGAACATTGCCCCGTTTGGAATTTGAAGCGCCGAGCCCATCCCTGCAAAACTCAGACTTCCCGTGGAGGCCTTAATCCAAACAAGGTCTTTATTTGTCCTGAAACAACTGGACTGAGATTGTTTATATTCGTTGCCTGGCTCTATCAGCGTTACCTTCAGCGGCATATATTCACTGTGAGAATAACGCAGGAGCTTTCCTAACCAGCCCTCGACAAGGGAAGGAAGCTCGAATGTATCGTCTGAGACCAGGGTCTGGCGTGGCAGCCTTATCAGCGTACTTCCGGTCTTTCCCTGTGCCAGCAGGCCGGTGGTGCTGTTGTCTTGTCTGATTCCAATTATCAGATCCCCTTGCTCTGATGTAAATAAGTATCTTTTGCTAATCATATCGTTTTCAGCGCCCGATATGTACGAAAGAATATCAATAGCGCCCGCTCCTACAAACCACACGCTGTCCGGGTCAGACAGGGGCAGCTGGCGATTGCCCTGCATTTCGATTACCTGGCCGATACTTGATATGTAGTTAATTAAATCAGGCATGTTTTATTAGCTCGCTATATAGTCCTTCGGCTTGTATCAGTTCTTCGTGCGTGCCTCTTTGCACTATCTTGCCTTTTTCGAGGACTATGATCTCTTCGCAGTCTCTGATAGTGCTTAGTCTATGGGCTACTATTACACAAGTGCAGCCGCGTCTTCTGAGGTGCTCATCGACTAACATCTCCGTCCTTGGGTCAAGGGCGCTGGTTGCCTCATCAAGGACAACTATTGTTGGGTTTAGGACAAGCGCACGTGCTATTTCGAGGCGCTGCCGTTGCCCTCCGCTGAAGTTTAAGCCTCCCTCGTCCAGCATACTTTTATATCCGCCGTCTCTTGCGGCTATGTCGTCATGTATGCAGGCGTCTTTGGCAGCGTTGATAACATCGTCTTCCCTGATTGTGCTATCCCAAAGGGTTATATTATTTCTTATCGTATCATTAAACAAAAATATGTCCTGGTCAACGGCAGTCAGAGAGTTGGTCATGATTAAGCGGCTTAGCTCTTTCCTTGGCGTATTGTCAAAGAGGATTTCCCCGCTCCACGGCTCATATACTCCGGCTATCAGTTTGCCTATTGTTGATTTGCCGCTTCCCGAGCCTCCCACAAGGGCTACCCTGCTGCCAGGCCGCAGGTTTAAATTAAAATTCTCTATCAACGGCGGCTCAAGCCTGCTGTAGCCGAAGCTCACGTCTTTGAGCTGCATATAGCCCTGCAATTTGGTCTTCTCTATTTCGGTATCATGCGGTTTTTCGTTATAAACAGGGTCTATTTCATATTTTAAGACATCGTCGAGCCTATTTATATCCGCCTCTGTCTCTTGTATTGTGCCGCCAAGCGATACTATCTGGTTTATTGGTGTAATAAAGCTCGTCATCAGGCTTTGAAAGGCTACGAGCATTCCCACAGAAAGGCTTCCCTCTATGACCCTCAGACCGCCGACGGTCAATATTACCGCGTTACTTATCGATGTAAGCAGAACCGGCACAACGTTTAATCTCTGGCTGCTGATGCCAAGCGCCTGCTGAGAGGTTATCGCCTTTGCCTGATACCCTGCCCATTTGGCGAAAAAATCCGACTCCGCACCAGTTGCCTTGAGTGTCTCGATGGTCTGAAGACCGTCCATTGCCGCTCCGAGGAGTTTGCCCTTTTCCTGTTGAAGTTTTTTATTTACATCCACTCTCGAGCGGGAGATATATTTTAAGAAGATAAAATTTATAAGCGCTATCCCAATGGCTATCAATGTCAGTACTATGTCATAGAAAAACATGACTACGGCGTAAAACAGTATCATCATCAGGTTTATCATGTTGGTGGCTAAGGTGCCGGACAGCAGCGTTGCTATCCTGTCGTTAATAGAAACCCTGTTTGAAATATCGCCTGCATAGCGTTGGGTGAAAAACTCTATGGGTAGGCGCAGGACATGCCAGAGGAATTTACTTGATGATGTGACCGAGAACTTTGTCTCAAGGCGTGCCAGATAGTATTGTTGTATCCATGTCAGCAGAAAATTTAATAACGCGGTGGCCGCCATGCCCCACAAGAGTGGATATATCCATGTCTTCATCCCGCCAACTAGTATGTCATCGACAAATATTTTTGAAAAAATTGGGATTATTATCCCCGGCACAACCAGTAAGAGGTTGGTTATCACAACATACAAGAGGGCTGCCTCAGAGCCTCTGAGCCTCCTTGCAAGCGAACGCACCATGTTGGACTTCTCGCCGCCGGCTTTAAAATCCGGGCCTTTGTCAAAAGTCAGTATGACTCCAGTAAAGGAGCTGTCAAACTCATCGAGGGTCAAACGCCGTGGTCCGGAACCAGGGTCGTTAATAAACACAGTGTCCTTTTTAAACCCCTCCAGCACGACGAAATGATTAAAATTCCAGAACACTATAGCCGGCAGGCTCGCCTCATACACATCCTCAAGCTCCATTTTAAATCCCTTTGCGATTAACCCGAACTTACGCGCGGCAAGCAGCATATTGCTGGCCTTGCTGCCATCACGCGATACCCCGCACTCCATTCTTAGTTTCTCCAAGGGGACAAACAATCCGTAGTAGCCCAGTATCATCGCCAGAGCGGCGGCCCCGCACTCAACGGCCTCCATCTGTAAGACAGTCGGCGTTGCCGCCCTCTTATTTGGTATCCTCTTCGCCTCTGCCAA
>JADFXZ010000159.1:0-477 GCA_015233265.1 Nitrospirota bacterium | reverse complement strand
TCCCAGCACGTATCTCTTAAACAACGGGATTACAAAGCTGATAGGTTTTTGCTCGTCCACTATAAGTAAGGCGGAACACAAAGTACCGGCGGTCACTTTGAGCTTGCCGCCTCTTGGCGATGACCACTTATATCCCGATGACGTGTCGTTTGTGGGGATAAAATCTACTATTACGCTAAATGGCAAACCATTTTTTGTTATTGCATCCACCATAACTTTATTGTGCAGCTTGCTCATCATATTCTCTGCCGTTACCGGGTAGGCAGAGACATATGTTACGATCCCCAGCATATAACCATACATGTCTTTTTGGGCGGTATCAGGCGACAGCTGTACCTTCATGCCTTTTTGAATGCGTTTTGCGTCTGCCGATGTCACATACACAGTTGCCCTGAGGTTAATGATATTTGCCCCGACAAGCTCAATACTGGCAATAGGGGTATTGGCCTGTACGTATGTGCCCAGGCCCGCTGAAAT
>JADFXZ010000056.1:8885-12954 GCA_015233265.1 Nitrospirota bacterium | reverse complement strand
GGGGGTTTTGTGCCTTAGCTTAGGATGATTTTCACGGTAAAGCGGGAATCCAGGAGAGGGAATTGCTGGTGTGAGTTTCAAATGCGTTTGCCCTGCTTCGTCTCGTCCTGTTGTAGACAAAACAGGCCAAGCAGTAGTATTATTAACAACCATGGAGTACTGGAGGATAAAAAAAATGAGTGAAAAAGGGCCTGCTGGCATCTCAAAGTTACTGCTAATCGTGGTTGTTTTAATAATAGGGGCAATACTTTTCGCTAAATGTATTCACCGCATCAATCCGGGCTATGTTGGAATCAGAGTGAATTTGGCTGGTTCTCAGCGCGGTGTCGCAGATATCCCCATTGTGACGGGCTGGGTGTTTGTTAACCCGTTAACGCAGCAGGTGTTCGAATATCCCACGTTTATACAAACGGTTGTATGGTCAGATGTCCCACACGAGGGCAGACACGCAAAAGAGGCAATATCATTCAATGACAGCCAACAAATCACGGTAAAGGCGTCCATTAACATCAGCTATAGCATAGACCCGATGAGCGTCCCCGCGTTTTACGTCCAATTTCGTAATGACAACATAGATTTGTTCACTCATGGCTACCTGCACACTGTAACCAGAGACGCCATTAATTTAGTTGGCTCAAAGTACACGTTCGATGAGTTAAACGGCGTCAAAAAAGGAGATTTCATTCAGCAAATACGCGACAAAATAAGTGAAGACATAAAGCAGTATGGGGTAAACATTACGCAGTTTGGATTTGCAGAGGGGCTTGACCCCTCACCGGCCGTTAAGGCCGCTATAGACGCAAAATTGCAGGCGGTACAGAAGGCTATCCAAACTGAAAATGAACTCAGGGCCTCAACCGCCGAAGGGGCAAAGCGCGTGGCTATAGCCGAGGCAGAGGCGAAGATAAAAGTCCTCACAGCAGACAGCGAGGCTAAGGCCAATGAGCTGCTTACGAAATCTCTGACGCCGCAGCTCTTAGAGTGGAGGAAGTTGCAAATCACAGCTGAAGCGGTTGCAAAATGGAACGGTGTGCGTCCAACTGTTGAAGCTGGTGCTGGTGCCGGCGGGCTGCTTTTGAATATAACCCCGAAATAGCGTTTTCAAACACAACGCATAGTGGTTAATATTAAATACTTATATGGAGGAGAGATTATGATTAGATGGAGCCGTTTTCTGAGGGTCTTGCCGCTGTTACTATCATTACTTGTGCCAACGCTGTCACATGCCAGCAGCGGCTGGACATGGACTAGTACGGCAACTAACGCAAAATGGTATGCCGTGGCCTCAAGCGCTGACGGCACTAAGCTCGCCGGCGTTATTAAGGGCGGGGATATTTGGACATATGGCAACGGCACATGGACAGAGAACAAGGTAAACGGCGACAATAACAGCTGGTCGACTGTGGCATCCAACGCAGACGGCTCTGTGCTGATTGCCGCTGTAAATGGCGGCGACATTTGGACGAGCTCAAACGGCGTTTGGACGGCAAATAACGTAAATGGCGGCAAGAACAACTGGGTTAGCGTGGCATCGAGCTCAGACGGCACTAAACTCTTTGCCGCTGCCTCAGGCGGAGATATTTGGGCATACTCAAAAGGCACATGGAGCGCAATGAACGCAGCCGGTGGCGGCAATACCTGGGCAGGCGTGGCCGCAAGCGCAGACGGCACAAAGCTGGTTGCAGCTGTAAATACCGGGGATATTTGGACATATAGTAACGGCACATGGACGCCGAATCAGGTAAACGGAGGCAGTAGCGATTGGGCTGCTGTGGCATCGAATTCGGATGGCTCTGTGCTGGTTGCGGCCAATAGCACTGGCATTTGGATTAATTCGAATAACTTCTGGACGCTGTCTCTAAGCGGTCAAACCGGCTGGTCAGCTGTGGCCTCCAACTCAGACGGCACGAGACTTGCGGCAGTGTCATACGGCGGAGATATTTGGACGTATAGTAACGGCGCATGGACGGCTGGCAACGTGTTTGGCGCCAATGACAACTGGAACACCATTGCCTCAGATTCAACGGGCACAAAGCTGGTTGCCGGTATCTCAGCTGCCCGCGGCTCTATCTGGGTAGGGACATATTCGACAACGTACGCAAAGGCAAGTGAGTGGATTTACTCGCTTTATACCGAATACTACTCATACTTTGGAACACTCTCAGGCACCGTTGCCGCGGTAACGACCACCGGCGGCACATACTATGTCCAATGGTACACAAACGGCAAGGCACTTTTGGCATGGACTGACGGCAATATGTATTACTATAATGGTTCGTCGTGGACTTGGCTTGGAGTGTCATGGAATCTAAGCGTCCTTGCAACAGCCACATCATGGATTAATGTAGAATATAATATATATTCCACATACTTTGGCACAGCATCAGGAGGCGTGGTAACAGGGTCGGACTCAAGCGGCACATACTATATCCAGTATTATAAGAATGGCACTGCGCTCTTAGCATATTCAAACGGGTATCTGTATTTCTATGGCAGCAGCGGCTGGGCATCGCTTGGCGTAAAATGGGAATAGACAGTAGTTCCAGAATCTCTATCAACCTAAATCAACTCAGTGGGGCGGCTAAAAAGCCGCCTTTACTTTTTGAAGAGCCGGTTGAGCGGTCTTCAACGAGGCATAGGCAGTGCAGCATCCCTATTGTTTCATTGTCAAATATTGAAACCGTTCACCCGCTCTCCTAATGCTTGAGGAATCATGGGTATCTCACAATGCCTTTGCGGGATGCTCCGACAACCGCAGCAAGATAGTTCCATGTGCTGACTTTTCTAATTTTGCATGTTCCGGTAACGGTGCGTAAATATGCCGTTGTTCTATAGGACATTTCTACTGTGAGTCATAAATAGGGGGAATGGACAATAAATGGAATCATCCTTCGACAGGCTCAGGATGATTCCATAACTGTCGTGATGATTCTACATCTGAAATGGAAATCTTCGGGCGATGTTACTATGGCAAGATCAACGGGGTTTTCAGCAGTACATTGTTGTGCGCTGAGCGCAGGGTATTTTCAAGCAGAGTTGCTATTGTCACAGGGCCTACGCCTCCTGGCACTGGGGTTATGTACGAGGCGTACGGGGCAACACTGTCAAAATCCACATCTCCGGCGAATGAACCATCGGGCATTATGTTTATGCCTATGTCCACCACAACAGCCCCTTTTTTGATCATATCGCCCTTAATCAGACCGGTTACGCCTGTTGCCGCACACACTATGTCGGCATTTTTCAGATGTGCCGCAAGGTCAACTGACGACTTGTGGCAGATTGTCACAGTTGCCTCCTTGGCAAGTAGCATCAGGGCAAGCGGTTTGCCTACTGCAAGGCTCTTTCCAATCACTACGGCGTTTTTTCCTTTGATGTCAATTCCATAGTGCTCTATCAGGCGTATCACCCCAAAAGGCGTACATGGCAGAAATCCATGTGGGGCACAGGTCGTATTCCTGATGGTAAGATGCCTCCCGTCACCAGAAGCGAAATCGTCTTTATTGAATATCTGAAACATCGACTCCTCAGCCGCAAACATCCCCACTGAGGTCGAGCCAAGCCCGTCAACATCTTTCTCAGGGGCAATAGCGTTTACTACCCTTCTGGGATTTATCCGGCGCGGAATTGGAAATAGCACAAGAAGGCCGTTGATTCGCTCATCTTTGTTTATATTGTTAATCGTATTTATTATCTCGTTTAAAGAGGCCGTCCCGGGGAGCCTGTATTCATATGTCTTTATCCCCACAGTCTTACTGACTGAGATGGTTGTTTTTAAATACTGCTCATCTGCTGCAGTGCCTCCGACCTGCATCAAGGCAAGCCCGACATCTATACCCATCTGCCCAAGTTTCTCTACGTGCCGTTTGACACATGACTTTATGTCTGCGGCCAACTTTTTGCCTGACATTATATTACTCATGATTATGATGTTATCCTTATCATGATATTTCGTAGTTGAAAAAATTGTTACTCTGCTCATTGCCTATCGAAGAGGCCGGCCCGTGCCCCGGTAATACACTTATCTCACCAGGCAGGGTCATAACTCTCTTAAAGGATGCCTTTAAGG
>JADFXZ010000056.1:5977-8779 GCA_015233265.1 Nitrospirota bacterium | reverse complement strand
CAGGACTTTAAACTTGAGGCCGCCAACGACAACCTCATCACCATCGGTAAGCAGCACATCTGGTGCCGGCATGTCGTCAATCTGAAAGCCCCAGACGGCGGCCATCTCTTTTGCCCTTTTGTATATGACAACCTCGTCTTTGTGCATCGCAATTGAGACCTTCAAAGATTCTTTTAATTCAGGCAGCGCCCCAATGTGGTCAAAATGGGTGTGAGTGCACACTATTTTGACCAGCATCAGGCCCTTCTCTGTTACATAGTCCAGTATCCTATCCGGTTCATCCCCAGGATCTATTACCATCGCCTCTTTCGTTGCGTCATCGCTGACGATATAACAGTTGACCTCAAGCTGGCCAACCGCTATTCGTCCAATTGACATACCCATCGTCTTATATCTCCAGCCTTGCGTTTTCTAAAAAAACATCTTCTGATTTATCAGCACACCCAAAGACAACAAAAAGGCATAAATACACAGCGATTCAATCATTGCAAGACCGACTATTAGTGTTGTTGTAATCTTACCGGATGCTCCGGGATTCCTTGCAACACCCTCACATGCCTTGCTTAAGCCAATGCCCTGGCCTATGCCCGTCCCCAGAGCGGCTATGCCTATGCCGATAAGGGCGCCTATTGCCGCCATCGCCTGCGTGTGCGGCTCCTTACCCATCTCCACTTCGCCTGCTGCGTACACAACGGCAACCGGAGCTGATACTATCAGCAGCGTTAATGCCAACATCACAAATACAGATTTCCTCATAACAGTCTGTCCTCCTTGCTATTTTAGTGTGCCTCTTCAACGGCACTTGATAGATACAGTGTTGCCAATAGTACAAAGACAAATGCCTGAACTACACTAACCAGCACCCCAAGCCCTAAGAATATAACGGGTAATATCGCAGGGGCAAGCGCCAAAAGCACCGTCAGTATTATGTGTTTAGACAGCATATTCCCAAACAACCTGACCGACAGCGTAATCGGCCTTGCCAAATGCCCTATCAGCTCTATGAAAAACATCATAATCATCAGCGGAAGTGCGTAGATTGAGCGAATCGGGCCGACAAACTGTTTAATATAGGAGGCCTTATGTACGCGCAGGCCAAAGTAGTGCGTCGCAAAAAACACAGGCACGGCACACGACGCCGTTACATTTATATTCGACGTAGGGGCGTCAAATCCGGGAATCAGTCCGAAGAAATTACATACAAGGACATACAGGCCAATCGTACCGATAAGCGGGAACATGGAGTCGACCCAGTGGTGGTTGATGTTCTCGCTGCAAAAACCATACAGCCCCTCGACTATAGATTCGACGACATTTTGCAGCCCCGTTGGGACCAACTTCAGCGACGACCTTACCATCAAGGCCGCTCCTATAAGCACAGCCATAGCCAGCCACGAGTACGTTACATACTCCGGCACTCCCGGTATGTGAATTAAGGCATGTGACGCTTCCATAGCCCACCTCCTGAAAAACGTATGTTTATAATAATTGACAACATATTTAAATGTCAAGCGGCGTTTATATTTTTTAGCCTTTATTTATTTTCGCACAAGAAATAGGGCTTTCACAACACACCTTGTAATATATTATAATATAGGATAGGAAGTACGCCTAAGGGAGATACTCTATGAGATTGGCCATTAACGCCTCGTACTCGGGTGTAAAAACTGCCGCACTGGAGGCATTCACAAGGGAAGTCGTTCAGAGGCTATGCCGCATAGACGAAACCACGCTCGTGTTTTCCCCGGTTGCCATCCCCGGGATTGATGAGTCTAATATTGTGCTTACGTCTGAGCCCCCGGCAGCGCCGGCTGTTAGTTATTTCAGCAATTTAATGTTCAACAATACAATCTTACCCTACCAGCTGGCCTGGCACAAGGCCGATGTACTGTTCTGCCCTGCGACGGAGTTTCCATTTATAGATATATTGCCAATGTCTGTGATGATTCACGACCTTGACCCATTGTTTTACCCTGAGCGCTTCGGGCTTGAAGGCGAGTATTTTAAGACCGCGCTTGGACATCTGCACAGGCAGGACATCAGGGCGCTCGTAACTACTAACTACCTCAAGGAACAGCTGTTAAATAACACCGGCGTTTATTTGTCGAACATCGATATTGTCAGACTTGGACTCGACATCTCGGAATATAAACCTGTTGAGGATGAGTTGAGGCGGCAGCTGAAAAAAGACTTTGCAGCGCGTATGGCAATACCCGCGCCGTACATACTTTTTTTCGTTGACCCGGATGCCCCCGACGGGGCGTGCGATACGGTTATAGCCGCCTTTAACGACATTAAATCACGAATAAGACATTCTCTGCTGATAGTTGGAAAGGACAAAGAGCCATCGAATAAAATCCAATACCTCGGCAGCGTTGCCGTAAGCGACATGCCTTTGTTGTTTACGTATGCGGATTTACTTATAGAGTCATCCGATTCTGTTCATATATTAAAGGCTGGGGCCTGTGGAACGCCGGTCATTGTCTCAAACATTGAGCCGCTTCCTGAGTTGGTCTCTGACGCGGGAATGTTGTTTAATCCATCTGACTTTGTGTTTTTAAGCAAGCTCATTCTTATGGCTATTATGAACAGAAATCTCAGAAAAGAGATGATTGACAATGGAGTTCGGTTCGCACACAGGTTTTCGTGGGAAAATACGGCGGAGGACATCTATGCCTCATGCAGCGCGGCATATGCTGAGTCTTATGACAGGAGACGAAAGTCGATTACGCATTAAATCGACGAAAGTCGATTACGCATTAAATCGACAAATGACTAATAGACAACAGAGGGGTGAATGTG
>JADFXZ010000056.1:0-5877 GCA_015233265.1 Nitrospirota bacterium | reverse complement strand
GTCGATTACGCATTAAATCGACAAATGACTAATAGACAACAGAGGGGTGAATGTGAATATTGTAGAATATGTTAAAAAGAAGGCGCTTGAGGCCAGAGCGGGGGCAAGGGCTATGGCCGCTGCCGAGACACAGCAGAAAAACAATATATTGACTAATATGGCAGACTCGCTGCGTAAAGAAAAGGACTACCTTATAAAAGAAAATGAAAAGGATACGGCCGCAGCGAGAAATAAAGGTCTCAGCGAAGCGCTCATTGACAGACTGACACTTAACGAAAAGAGAATTGATGAGATGGCAGCCGGCCTTATCGAGGTCTCACAAATGACCGACCCTGTTGGTGAAATATCAAATATGACAAAACGGCCAAACGAGATGCTCGTTGGCAAGATGAGAGTCCCCATTGGCGTGATAAGCATGATATACGAGGCGCGGCCTAATGTCACGGCAGACGCCGCTGGTCTGTGTATCAAGGCTGGCAACGCGGTTATCCTAAGAGGCGGGTCAGAGGCCATAAATTCTAATAAGGCAATTGTATCTATTCTGCGTACGGCTGTAAAATTAGAGGGGCTGCCTGAGGGCGTGGTAACATACATCGATGACACGCGGCATGAAGTGGTCATGGAGATGTTGAAACTTGAGGGCCTCATAGACTTAGTTATCCCGCGAGGGGGCGAGGGTCTCATTCGCACGGTGACAGAAAACTCCAGAATCCCAGTGCTCAAGCACTACAAGGGGGTATGCCACGTATTTGTAGACAGGGACTATAATCAGGCAATGGCGATGGAGATATGTTTTAACTCTAAGGTGCAGCGCCCGGGCACGTGTAACGCTATGGAAACGCTGCTTGTAGATGCGGCAATAGCTGAGGCGTTTCTGCCGCCAATGATAAGGCACTTCCATGAGGCCAGTGTGAGCATACTTGGATGTCCTGAGACTATGAGGATATGTCCCGGGCAGGCCATGCCTGTAAAAGACGAGGATTATTATGTCGAGTACCTGAGTCTGAAATTAAACGTCAGGGTTGTGGACGGCTTTGATGAGGCCATAGCTCATATAGCACAGTACGGCTCGTCGCATACGGAGGCAATCGTAACAAATAACCATCAGCGGGCAATGAGATTTTTACGAGAGGTTGACTCCTCGGCGGTGTTAATCAATGCCTCAACACGTCTTAATGATGGCGGGCAGTTTGGGCTTGGAGCAGAAATTGGAATCTCTACGGACAAAATCCACGCCAGAGGCCCGATGGGCCTTCAGGAGCTGACCACGGAGAAGTTCATTGTCTTTGGCAACGGGCAGCTGAGGCATTAGGCATATGACAATTTAGGCTCAGTCTATTAATAAATTAAGCGGGAGGAACTAATGATGAGGAGATTAGTGGCAATAGCATTTGTTGCGATGATGGTATGTCTGATAATACCCGGCAGCAGCACTGCCTCCTCTGTTAAGGAGATTGTGCTCAACGACGGAAGCGTGATAAATGGTGAGATAATATCTTATCTCAACGGTGTATACACCATAAAGTCATCTACGCTGGGCACCATAACGATTAACGACTCCATAGTGCACTCAATTTCAGCTAAGGGAGCCTCAGGTAGTTTAGGCAGCAGCAACACACCAAACACCAACACATCGGGCGGTGACAAGGAACTCTCTTCTCCGATGAAAGAACTACAGCAGAAGATGATGTCCGACAAGGAGATAATGAACATCATCCTCTCTCTGAAAGATGACCATGAATTTCAGAAAATCCTCGAAGACCCTGAGATAATGAAAGCTATCAACAATAACGACATACAAGCGCTTATGAAAAATCAGAAGATCATTTCCCTGCTCAATCACCCAAAGGTCAAGGAAATAGAAAAAAGAATGGGCCAGTAGCCAGTCTGATGTGTAGAGACAGATTCCGGACAAGCCTGAATGACAGGGCAAACGCACTATGTATTTTTGTCTGTCATTCCCGCGGAAGCAGCAACCGTGTTGTCAATAGGCAAAAAAATCTAACATGCTGAATAACTCTTGTTCCACGGTATGTTAGTTTTTACAACGGATGTTCCTGGTAAAAAAGTGTGATAAAAGGCTGTAAGTATATGATATTATTTTATAATACGGCGGGAGGTCAGTTTTTTCTTAGTGGTTACAATGATACCTTTGCTGGGCAGTACCTCCGGCATTTTGACCTGAGCGGCATCTATCAATTTTTCGACAGACTCACGGGGATGAGGTATCTGATTCAATGCCTTGTCGACCCCATTAAACGATACTTCCTCGACACATAAGGTGCAAAGCTCTTTTATCCCTTCCTCTACCGTAATATCCAGATGCTGCCATCTTATGGCAAGTTCCTGAATAATTCTATAGGCCAGCATTACTACAAACACATGCCCCCGTGTGCGTGTTTCAAGACGTACATGAATCGGGCGAAGCTCCAGCTCGACCGTCTTACTGCCTTACCCATAATACTTATCAACAATTACCTGTTAACGCTGATGACGCCGTCCGATGACAGGAGCTTTGTGCTGAGGTTCATGAGCTGGGGCTTATCTCTTACGTCTAAAATGAAGACGAAATGGGCGTGTTTATCAGACGAGGAGCGTGCTTCAAGATGTGATAAGTTGATGTTAAAACCTGTGATCACACTTGTCAGGGCTGCAAGCATTCCTGGCTTATCCATTGTTTCAACATAGAGTTTGGCCGGGGCAACGGCTTTGTCTTCGGATTCCCACGTAACAGTCACTGTCCTGTTCTCATCCAAGAGGGCAGAGCGCTTATAGTTATGGCAATCCGTGCGGTGAATCGTAACACCCTTCCCTTTGGTGATAAATCCATAAATGCTGTCTCCCGGCACAGGGAAACAGCACTTGGCCGTCGTATAAAGCAGATTGTCTACGCCTGTGATGTGTATCCCCTTGTTGGACTTTTGTGTCTTATGAGGTTTGGGTGGCTCCGCGGCCACTTTTGTTCCTGTTTTTTCGGGAGCCAAAAGGTTAACCACATGTCTGGGCGAGAGCTTGCCGTAACCGATTGCCATCAGCATGTCATCGAGGGTTTTATAATTGAGCAGGGCTATTGTCTCCTCCATTTTTTTGGATTTCAAAGCCGCAAGTTTTATCTTATGTCTTATGAACATGTCCTCTAAAATAGACGTGCCAAGCTCTATACCCTGCTTGCGCTGCTCAACCTTTATGAACTGTTTGATACGGTTTTTTGCCTTGTGCGTTACGACGAAGTTTAACCAGTCCCTGCTTGGGCTGTGCGTGTTTGAGGTGATTATCTCGATAGTATCCCCGTTTTTCAACTGATACTTAAGGGGTACCATTCTGCCGTTGCACCTTGCACCGACGCAGCGGTTTCCAACGTGGGAATGAATGGCGTAGGCAAAGTCAACGGGGGTTGAGCCGGCTGGCAATTCCCTTATCTCACCGGCAGGGGTAAAGACAAATACAACCTCAGAGAATATCTCACCCTTGAACATCTCGAGAAATTCGCGCGCGTCCTTGGAGTCCTTTTGCAGATGCACCAGCTCTCTGAGCCATTCAATGTACATCGCGTCTTTTTTCTCAACCTGACGGGTGCGCTCCTTATAAAGCCAATGAGCCGCTATGCCCTTTTCCGCTATCAGGTTCATCTCCTCAGTCCTTATCTGAAACTCGGTGCGCTCTCCGTTTGGACCTAAGACAGTTGTGTGCAGCGATTGATACCTGTTAGACTTGGGCATGGCTATGTAGTCCTTAAAGCGCCCCGGCACGGGCATCCAAAGAGAGTGAATCAGACCGAGAATAATATAACACTGCTCTTTTGTCTGCGTTATGACTCTCAAGCCCAGCATGTCGTTAACATCCTCGAACGTCACGCGCTGCGCCTGCATCTTCTGATGGATGCCATAAAAATTCTTCACCCTGCCGCTGACGCGCCCTGGGATATTATGTGCCCTTAGGCGCTCTTCGACGGTAGATGCAAGTGTCTTTACAAACTCTTCGCTCATCTGACGTTTGACTACAACTTTTTTATATAAATCCTCGTAAATCTCCGGGTGAAGGAACTTAAACCCAAGGTCCTCGAACTCCGACCTGAGCCAGCCCATTCCAAGCCGGTTGGCAAGAGGCGCATATATATCCAGCGTCTCGGCGGCTATCAATTTTTGCTTGTGCGGAGGCATAAACTGCAGAGTCCTCATATTGTGAAGCCTGTCTGCAAACTTGATGAGTATCACCCTGACGTCTTCGGCCATGGCGATGAACATCTTTCTGAAATTCTCGGCCTGGGTCTCCTCCCTCGTCTTGAACTCCATTTTTTCCAATTTAGTCAGGGCACTGACCATAAAGCCGATGTCCTCACCGAAATTATCGACGATGTCCTTGATCGTTGTATCAGTATCCTCGACGGTGTCGTGTAAGAGGCCGGCTACTACTGTTTTGCAGTCAAGGTGCATGTCGGCCAATATGGACGCAACGGCAAGCGGATGCACAAAGAACGGCTTACCGTCCCTACGCTTCTGGGGACAGTGTGCCTCCTCGGTAAAATGATATGCCTTGCGAATAATCGAAACATCCGCATCTGGGGCGTATGCCGTTATTTTACCAAGCAGTTCGTCTAATTTTAATAGTTCGCTCTCCATCGCCGGTTAAAATCTGATTGAGATATATTATAATACAATTAACTACTAACTATCTAATATTAATTTTGGGGGTTATGCTTAAAAAAATAATTACCGGGTGTATCAGTGAAAGCGGCCCGATGTCGTTTAAGGATTTCATGTCTATGGCGCTCTACCACTGTGAATTTGGCTATTATATGTCAAAAGAGGCAGAGCCATTTGGGCGGGAAGGGGATTTTTTTACCGCCTCACACCTGCACCCGGCCTTTGGCGCCGCAATTGCCAGGCAAATCGAACAGATGTGGTCGCTGATGGGTAAGCCAACGCCATTTCATATAATAGAATTTGCTCCGGGACGCGCACTGCTTGCCCTCGATATACTACGCTATCTGGCAGATTCGGAGTTTTTCAACGCCATCTCCTATGTAATCATCGAACAAAACCAGTGGCAGTGGCAGCGCCAGCGGACTATGCTCATGCCCTGTTCAGAACAGGAAATCATCTGGGCAGCCTCAGTTGGTGAACTGCCCCCCAGTTGTTGCCAAGTCTCCGGCTGTATACTGTCAAACGAGCTTTTAGACGCCTTCCCCGTACACCTCGTGCAAATGGAACACGGCGCACTAATGGAAGTCTGGGTCGCTGCCCATGGCGATAATCTCACAGAGATCCTTGTTGAACCCTCCACAGACATACTTGAATATGTCGAAGAGTTTAACATCGATGTACTCAGAGGATTGACCGCATCATCTGAGGCTGCCATTGCTGATGAGGCAGTAACACAGCCAGCCTTCTTTAATCCTGTCATTCCAGCGAAAGCTGGAATCCAGTCCACATACAGGACGGAGATAAACCTTGCGGTAAAGGATTGGCTCAGAGACTGTTGCGCTATTGTCAAAGAAGGTTTCATTCTTACAGTAGACTACGGATTTCCAGCGTGGCAATATTATCAACCGGCGCGCCACTGTGGCACACTGCTGTGTTACCATCGCCATAAGACCTCAGAAAATCCTTACGAAAACATAGGGCGGCAGGATATAACGGCACACGTTAATTTCTCAGCGCTTGCGAAATGGGGGCTTCCGTTGGGTTTTACACCAGTGGGCTATACCGCGCAGGGAACATTCCTCCTATCTTTGGGAATTGATGAGCTGATTGCTCAAATACCAATGGATGACGACTACCAGTTTGAAGCCGCAAAGATTAAAAGACTGCTCGTGCCCGAAGGCATGGGACAAAGCCACAAGGTGATGGTTCAATATAAGGGGTATAGGACAGATAT
>JADFXZ010000158.1 GCA_015233265.1 Nitrospirota bacterium | reverse complement strand
CAGAGTTTAAGCCTGGCGTTGAATTAAATATGGAGATAAGTGTTTCATACTTTAGATGATGTTCCTCAAGGGTTTTCTCTCTTAAAAACCCTATCTGTGTCTTGTCTTCTTCTTTTATAGCGATGCCGGCTGTTACAGCGGAAAGATCAGCGATCAGTCTCGCTGCAAAAGCCGCCTCATTGACAGCAGCCGATTCCGTTAAGTCTGTCCCAACCCACAACCATAACCTAGGGGCTTTGCCTTTTTCAGGTGAAAAAGGCTATAATTTCAGATGTGGTATGGCAATGCACTTATGTGATCTCAGGTTAAATCGAGCGGGCGCAGGGTTGCCCTTATGCACAGGCGGGTAGCTAAACATGGTATTTAGCTCGCCCTTATTTTTGTTTCTCTTCCTGCCCATGACGCTGCTTATCGGCCTCAGTCTGAAGAACACTCAGGTTCGTAATGTGTTTCTTCTGATAGTGAGCATGTTGTTTTATGCATGGGGTGAGGGGGTGTTTCTCTTGTTGATGCTCCTTTCAATTCTGATAAACTACTTCTTTGCCTATCTGATTGAGGACACGCGCCCCGAAAATAAACGCCTGATTGCTCCCGGTACTGCCCTGGCCTACGGGGTTATAGCCAATCTTGCCCTTCTGGTGTTTTTTAAGTACGCGAATTTTATCGTGGATAATTTAAACTATCTTGTAGTGTACGCGGGGTTTGAGAAGATTGCCATGAAGGAGGTTCACCTGCCTCTGGGTATATCTTTTTATACGTTTCACAGCCTTTCCTATATTATCGATCTCTACAGAAAACAGACGAAGGGTGAGTTTTCTGACGTAAAAAAGGCCAATCTGCCCAATCTTGCCCTGTATATCATGTTCTTCCCGCAGCTTGTTGCAGGCCCGATAATCAGATATCACGATGTCGCCACTCAACTCCTTACTCGTGCTACAACTATCGATAAGTTTGCCTCAGGGGTGCGGCGTTTTGTCATGGGGCTTGGCAAGAAAGTCCTGATAGCAAACGCAATGGCAGGCGTGGCAGACAAGATTTTTGATATCAAGGGCAATGATCTTACTGCCCAGCTGGCGTGGCTGGGGATAGTGGCCTACAGCCTGCAGATATATTTTGACTTCTCCGGCTACTCTGATATGGCAATTGGTCTGGGCAGGATGTTTGGCTTTGAGTTTCTTGAAAACTTCAACTATCCGTACATTTCGAAATCCATTCGTGAGTTTTGGCAGAGATGGCATATATCTCTGTCGCGATGGTTCAGGGATTATCTATACTTGCCGCTTGGGGGCAACCGTGTTGGCACGGGACGGCTTTATCTGAATCTGCTTATAGTGTTTTTCTGCACGGGGTTTTGGCACGGGTCAAGCTGGAATTTTGTCGTGTGGGGGCTGTTTCACGGCCTGTTCATGGTGATAGAGAGGCTGGGTTTGGAGCGCGTCCTCAAGCGTCTGTGGTCTCCAATTGCCCATGTGTATGCCCTTGGCGTTGTGCTTGTGGGCTGGGTATTTTTCAGGGCGGATACGTTTGCGTACTCGGCTGACTTTCTACGGGCAATGGCCGGCATGGGCCATGGCAATGGGATTGTCCATCCAATTGGCGCCTATCTCAGCAACGAAATCCTGATTACCCTTCCAGTTGCCATTTGTGTCTCAACACCCGTGGTGCCCTACATTGGCAGGCTCTTTGATAGAGTGAAACTGCAATTAGAGGGGAATCTGTTCCTGTCGGATATGTACAAATTCAGCATGTCGGGTCTATATATCGTGTTTCTTTTTCTGGTGCTTTTAGCCTCGTCAATGTCCCTGGCTACGGGCACATATAACCCGTTTATCTATTTTAGATTTTAAACGCTCAGCTGCAAGGAGATTAAACCGATGGATTTTTACGTAGTCCTGGTAACCGTACCCGATTCTAAGACGGCCAATACCATAGGCCAAGCCCTCGTCAGCGAAGGCCTTGCAAAGTGCGTTAACATCACTGCCAGTGTTAAATCCATATTCCACTGGGAAGGCAAGGTTCAGGAGGAAGAAGAGCTGCTGCTGATAATTAAGGCAAAAAAGGCGAATTTCCAGTCTTTAATGTCAAAGGTCAGAGGGCTGCATCCATACAGCATACCGGAGATCATTGCCCTGCCCATTGTCGATGGCTCCGAGGACTATCTGGGCTGGCTTAACTCGTGATTGACTTATATAATACTGTTTATGTTATAAATTAATATGGAAAACAGGTTATTTTTCGGTAATTATCTGCTTAAGAAAAAGCTGATACGCGAGGAGGACATCTTGAATGCCCTGAGGTATCAGAGCACGAGAACTCCGCCCTTTATCGAGACGGCCGTTAATATGGGCTTTCTTGATATGAAGCAGGTCTACGAGATATTGACGATGCAGGCGGTGACCGACCTTTCTTTCGAGGAAATAGCCCTTGAGAGAGAGTGCCTTACAAGCGGCCAGATTGCTGAAATAGAGAACAAAAGGGAAGATTCAAGACCTCATATCGGAGAAATCCTCGTAAAGTCAGGAGTTATCTCACAAGACGTTATGGCTGCGGAGTTAAAGATGTTTCATGAAACTACACAGAGGTTTGCACAGCTCAGTGAAATCCTTCGCGGCGTAAAAATGTTTCAATCCATAAGCGACCGAGCACTTGAGGCACTTGCCCTCGTCTCCGAAAAGATAATCTGCAAACATAACGAACGAATTATTTATGAAGGAGAGCGTGCCGAGTGCTTTTATTGCGTGGTCTCAGGTACTCTCAGGGTGACAAAGAACAATCCCAATGACTGGGACAAGGAGATATTCATATATAACATTACCAATAACGACATATTCGGCGTATCTTCCATATTTGAAGAGGAAAAGAGGGCGGCTCACGTAACCGCCGATGGACAGTGCGTGCTGTTGCGTTTTGACAGGGAGCAGTTTCTTGAGTTTCTCAGAGACCACCCAAAGGCCGCATACTACATTTTACTGTTTATGATACAGAGAATGGTCTACAAGCTAAACCACTCCCATAAGGAACTTGCAAACGAAAGGAAACAGAGCTTAACTCCAGAGCCGTCTATGGACGACATAGTGTAATTAAATTAACCCCAAAAGGAGAGAAAATGTCCACATCTGCTTTACAAGTTGCCATAAAATATGACGAAAAAGGGCTTGTCCCCGTAATCATACAAGACATAAGGGATTCAGCCGTTTTGATGATGGCCTATATGAACGCACAGTCTCTGAGTGAGACAATCTCATCTGGATATACGCATTTCTGGTCACGCTCAAGGGGGAAGTTCTGGAAAAAAGGGGAGAGCTCCGGGCATGTGCAGCAGGTAAAGGAAATCCTCATCGACTGCGATGCAGATACGATTTTGATAAAAGTCGTCCAGCACGGCCCTGGCGCCTGCCACACAGGGCACAGGAGTTGCTTTTACAAAAAACCTGACGGCACGGAAACATCAGAAAAGGTGTTCTCAGAAGAGGCAGTGTATGGAAAGAAGCACGACGGGAAATAATACGATAGAAACAAATATTATTGGCACGCTCTACCGACTGATACTGCAAAGGAAAGACCACCCTGTCGAAGACTCCTACACATGCAGCTTGTTCTCCCGTGGTAAGGACGAGATATTAAAGAAAATTGGCGAAGAGTCAGTCGAGGTGATAATTGCCGCGATGGGACAGGGCAGGGAGCGTCTCATCGAGGAACTATCGGATTTATGTTATCACGCGCTTGTCCTCATGGCACAAGAGGGTATCTGCCCTGAGGATATTTCTCAGGAACTCAACAGAAGAATGAAATGACGTAATGGCTTGTAGTGCCCTGTGGCAAGTGCGCTGTGTTTTTCTTTATCTGTCGTTGAGACCTTGTCACAATAGAAAATCACTCCTCGTGTAATTGGGCTGCTGGCTTCAGGTAAAATAAAACATTACGGAACCTAAGCACCAGAAATGGTTTGCAACAGATTGACAATAACAACGTAATAGCTGAAAAGCAACGAGGTAAAAGGCACAAGAACTATAGAAGCGACTTATGCAGAAACCCTAAAACTTCGATAAGCCTTTTGACAATCTTACTTAGGGTAATTTGAAAAGGACCGGTCAAACGACCGTTATTTAGCGGATAAAGCAAAGTTCCACAAAGATCCAAACCCTACAGCCTTTTGAGCTAAACCCCCGTGACCAGTCCCTTTCTTAGTTGCTTACTTTCCTGGATTGCATAGCGTACTAATCTATGATTGCTACGTTAGTTGCCCTCAATCCTTTTTTGTCGTGTTCAACGTCAAAGGATACCATCTGTCCTTCCTCTAACGTTTTAAACCCACTGGTCTTAATAGCCGAATAGTGGACAAATACATCCTCTCCATCGCTTTTGCTAATGAAACCATACCCCTTGCTGACGTTGAACCACTTTACTTTTCCTTCAAATGACATGTTGAAACACTCCTTACTGCTTGCTTAGCCCTTTAAAAGGGCACATATATGTTAACTTTATTGAAATCAAAAAGTCAATGACTAAAATATTTATTTTTGTTAAGCGGCAAAAATGGCGTTATACGCCGTTGTCTGTTTTTATTCCAAGACAACTGCCAAGCCTTCTAAAGCTGAATAACCAACGGTGGGCTGATTCGTCCCCGCTTGCTGCCCTGTCTGACATCACGTGCCTCAGCTCTTTCCCTGTGATAAAATATATTCTATGTGCCTTCCATAGGTCAGGCTCTATCGACAGGGATTTCAATATGTCCAGTGTGTCACTTAGTTTGTCATATGGGGCGACTGCCTCGCGCTGAGTTGCCAGCATCTGTGCAAGATGGTTTATCAACGGTGTGGCATGGTAGCCCAGTTTATACGTATCGATTTCGATGTTCCATTTCTTGATTTCGTTACTTATACCCATTAGTTTTTCTATTGCATGTGGATGAGCTTCAAATAAGCCCATCAGGTCTTTCTCCATGGTATATGCTGCGGCTATAGAGAGGGACTTGGGCAGCGGCACTTGCAGTCCCCTGTAGAAATCCATAAGTGGATAATGGCTTTCGTATATCATTTTGTACTGGGCGTCAATTCCAAATGTCCCCTCGCCTTGAGAGAGGATATCAAGAACCCTTCTTTGCCCATCTCTGAACAGGTGCGAGAAGGAGTAGTTGTCTCCTTTAAAGTGCCTCTGCATCAGGCTGATAACTTCCGGGATATTGCCTTTGCCGAAGGCGTCTTTTAATACCACCGTTACAGCGCTCCAGTTATCGCCATCCGGGGATTCTTTAAGTTTGCAATTTATACTGTGGTCATCGAGGTTTAATACTACATAGGCCAGCGTGCGCTCGTCCCAGGTTATCTCTGATGTTATTTTAAT
>JADFXZ010000157.1 GCA_015233265.1 Nitrospirota bacterium | reverse complement strand
TGTCGCCGCAGCCTGATGTAAGCAGCGCGGATAATATGCCTATGAATGCAAATGTTTTGAATGCAGTAAATGGCCGTGTCATCTATGCTCCTCCCTTATTTCCTCCCTGAATTATTGACGCCGAAAAAATCGAGAATCCTGCCGCCCGTGTACTCAAGCAACGCGGCTGATATGAAATACTGCCCCTGTGCCGCCGCAGCGTCTGCCCTAACCTTATCAAGGGCGGTCTGAGCGTCTATCAGTGAGACCATAGGGGCAAGGGAACTGGCATATCTTTTCTCGATGAGCCTCACACCCTCAAGTGCCGCACTTAGAGCGTCTTGCGTTAGAGCAAGTCTCTTTTGAGACTCATCCAAAGTCATCAGGGCCTCGTAGACCTCGTATGCGGCCTGTTGTTTCATTCCACTGAGATGTTCTCCTGCCTCCGCTGCCTCAAGCCTTGCCTTTGCCAGCTGAGACTCCCGTCTGAAGCCATCAAACACATTTAGTTTCATAAAGACGCCAAAATAATAGCTCTTACCCTCGTCACCTAGCGGATATCGATGCTCATTCATTTGGTAATTGCCGCCAATGCCAATAGAGGGTAGATATTCGGCCTTTGCCATTTGCACAGATTGTTGAGCATTTTCGTGGTTTTTCTCCATTGCCGCAACATCGGCCCGTCCCATAGCGCCCTTGAGATATTCTTCTGGGGCCGCCGGCGTAAAATCAATATTCTCCTCGGCGCTGTCAAAGAGTTGATCCGCCCCCATCATCAGGCCAAGCGAGAGCCTTGCAAGGTTAAGGTTTTTCTCAGCGCTGACAAACCGCATTCTGGCCTCCGACAGGGCAGTTTGCGCCTGTAAGACATCAGAATGCAGCCCTATGGAGTTATCGAGGCGAGTCTTTGCCAAACGCATATGCTCTGTGGCATCCTCAAGTCCTTTATCTGCCGCGGTCTTATACGCCTTTGCAGTCTTAACCGCCGTGTAGGCCTTAAACACATCGAGGACTGTCGTCTCCTCAAGGCGCCTCTGCTGAAGCTCCCTGCCCTCGGCGCGCACATTTGCCATATCTATGGCGATATAGGCCTTCAGGGAAAACACGGGCATTTCAAATTTAAAATTAGTTCGGTAGTTATTGATAGGTTCCGGGTTCTTTAAGTTGTTCATGTCTGCGGACGCAAAGCGCCCCTGGACGAGTTTGGACATAAAATAATATGACGGGTTGTTGGTATTTGCGTAGCTCTCCTCGAATTCAAGCTTAGGCAACAGGCTGCCCCATGCGATATTGACATCTTTTTTCAGCGCCTCAGACGCCCATCTGCCTGCCCTGACGCGGTGATTGTCCCTGAGGGCGGCCTCAATAGCATCTTTAAGGGTTACGACATTAAGGTTTACGACATTCGCTGGTTGTTCATTAATTTCGCAATGCGCCGCAACCGCCGCCATAAACAGCACCATGGCAGCCAGAATAACCGGCACGACTATCGCTGGCATCAGCTTTCTTATTAATGGTCTCTTTCCCATCGGTGTTTTTAACATAAAGTAAACATCGGAGTCAAGATTTTTTTGCACTTTGTCGTGACATTTTTTAATCATGGTCAAAGACGAGGTCATTTTCATAGTATGCCTTAATGGCGTCGGCCTCTTTGATCAGATTATTTATCCCGGACTGGTACGTCTTCTTAAAGAAGTCAAGCACCTCAGGGTATTCTTTGACAATTTCAGAGACAAGCGGCCTGTCTAACTCGTAAAGCGTCGTATCCCCTGTGGCAATAACTGTGGCTGTGCGTGGCTTTTTGTTAAAAAAATCAAAATCGCCGAATATTCCTCCACTGCCTATTACACTAACCCCGCTGTCGTCCTGCGGTGACACACCCTGGGGATAAACCTTAACTAAGCCGGCCTTTACCACATAAACGGAATCGGACTCCTCCCCGAATTTGACAATTGTCTGCCCCTGTGAAAAGTGTAACTCTTTTGCCTTGTCAAGTTTCCTTCTGAGTAAATCATTAAATAACGAGAGAAAATTCATGTGGTAATCTGTCTCGCCAGCGGTGCTTTGGTCTGGGGATTGTGACGGTATTAACTGATGAAGTTTATCCAGTATAAAGCTGCTTAATATTTTTTACCTTGTTATTGTTCTTAGCCCTAAGAATCGCCGCTGATGCGGTAACGGCGGCTATCTCCCTGAAAAACAAGCGGGACATGCTTAGGTATAAAAGCGCGGCCTCAGCCTTTCGGTTCTCAGCATATAGAGTTATCACCTTCTTAAGGCCTGTCTCTATTTCAGTCTTAGGTCTGAACGAAAAGGCAGACTCTGACTCTGCCGCATCCCCCTCACCCGATTCAGCCCTCAGCATCATTGAGGTATCTGAATAGTTGTGGTCCTTGCCAGGCATTATAGCGCCAAAAATCGCGCCAAACGCACATGCCTGAAGTGCGCCCTGTTCTTTATTGAGGAACTCTACCATCGAATCAAGCCTTGAGACATAATACTCTCTAAGCAGCGAGCGCAGATTGGGCTTCACAGTCATCGCCTTCTGGAGAGATTCGCCATTTATCATTAGGAGTTCGACTTCGGTCTCAGCGGTTGCCGTGACACCCATCGGCTTCGATGAAAACAAGGCCGACTCACCAAAAAAATCACCGACAGTTAGTGTAGATATAGTCTTAGACCCGCCCGTCAGAAGATTGGTGATCAGGTGGTTTAGCAAGACGGGAGGCAGCGGAACCAACGGGCCCTTCGATTTAGCAGGCTTTTTTGATACACGCACCGTGCCGTCTACAATTATAAACAGCGAGAAGTCATGGTCGCCCTCTTTGCAAATCACCTCTTTCGGTTTATATTTGACCAACGATATATCACTAAACATCCGCAGAGTGTCCTTGTCAAGCAATTCCTGAAAAAACCTGGGGACACTATTCTTATCTATAAACACAATGTCTAGGATGAGCATAAACGTCTCATATGCCTCATCGATCTCCGACGATTTTATATCTTCATAAAAACGCCGCATTAAGTAGCTAAATGATGCCTTGTCCATTTGTGTTATTCTCCCATAACTATATGCTTGTATTTCTAACTCACTCTATGCTATCATATGCAGTAATAAAATGTAAATATATGGAGGGCAAGTGGAAATAAAAATAGATGCAACACAAGGGCCTGTGGTCGTGTCCTTAAATGGCCGACTGGACGCGACAAATGCCTCTGCGTTCGATGACAAGATGAAGGAGGTTTTAAGCAAGAACCTTGGCAATGTTATCATATCGCTTGAGGAGCTTGAGTACGTCAGTAGTGCCGGGCTGAGGGTTTTTCTCTCCAGTGCTAAGGAGATAAAAAAGACAGGAAGCCAGCTCGCCTTTGCAAAGCCCACTGAAAATGTGTTTAAGGTGCTCAAGATGTCCGGCATGGATACAATCTTAAAGATCTATGACTCCATGGATAAAGCTAAGGGCAGCTTTTAGCAGCCACTGATAATGGAAGATACTCCCAACATTAACCTTTCTCCCGCTGCGTCTGACGACCTTGATGACCTGTTTATAGACGAAGAGGAGGGGGACACCGGCACCGTAAAAAGCAGGGGCAAGTGGAAGGTCATGATTGTCGACGATGAGCCCGGTGTTCATGACGTGACTCTTCTGAGCTTGTCGGATTTGGTCTTTGACAACAAAGAGATCGATTTTTTGCAGGCACACTCCGGTACAGAGGCTAAGGCCCTTATCGAGGCACATCCTGACTGCTGTATCATACTGCTTGATGTCGTCATGGAAACCGACGATGCCGGCCTTCAGGTCGTAAGATATATTCGCGATGAGCTAAAGAACAATCTCGTTCGCATAATTCTCAGAACCGGCCAACCCGGTCAGGCCCCCGAGGACAAGGTCATCTTGCAGTACGAAATCAACGACTATAAATCAAAAAATGAACTCACAAAACAGAAATTATTTACTACGATTATCGCGGCCTTACGCGATTACAGGAATCTTGTCACTATTGACGGTACCAAGCGCGGCCTGGAACAGATAATTAACGCATTCCCATCGATGTTTGAAGTTCAGTCTATGGAGGACTTTATCTCAGGCATTCTGACCCAGCTGTCCTCACTGCTGGGCTGTGAGTCCTGCCAGCTCGACTCATCATTTCTCACTGGCAGCAGCTCAGGAAATATCACCATTGTCAGGGGAACAGGAATCTATGGACAATACAATGGACAGCTTGCTGGCACAGTGTATGACTCTGAGGCATTAGAACTGCTCCTTAGTGCGGCAACACAGCAAAAGAGCCTGTTTGCAGGCAACTCATGCGCCGTATATTTCAAAAATAAAACAAATCACTACAACATGGTCTATGTCAACAGCAACAGGCAGCTCAATGAGATAGACAAGAATCTCGTTGAAATATTCTGCAACAACATCTCTATGGCGTTTGAAAACATAGAGAAACATAAAATTCAGCAATCCATGAAGCTGGCCAAAGATATACAGATGGGGATGCTGCCCGTAAACTTCTCCGACACGTCATCTCGTGGGATAGATTTATACGCCTTCATGCGCCCGGCAAAAGAAGTTGGAGGCGATCTATATGATTTTTTCTTCATTGACGACACACACCTGTGTTTCGTTATCGGGGATGTAGCCGATAAAGGGGTGCCAGCGGCCTTCTTTATGGCAGTCACAAAGACACTTATCAGAGTGATTTCCAAGCTCTATACCGGCCCAGGCGAAATCCTCCGGATAGTCAATGACGACCTGTGCAAGGACAATGAAAAATCGATGTTCGTCACAGTCTTCCTTGGGATTATCGATACCACAACCGGCATGTGTTTATTCAGCAATGGTGGGCATAACCCACCGTATATCATCAGGAGCACGGGGGAGATTAAAGCGCTGGTAAAGGGCTCCACAATACCGCTTGGCCTTGTAGAGGAGTCGGAGTTTAAGTCCGATGAGTTCACCTTATCGCAGGGCGACACGCTCTTCCTCTTTACCGATGGCGTTACCGAGGCCATGGACCAGCAAGGACAGCTTTTTGATGAGGACAGGCTCGAACAACTGCTCAGAGAAAACCGCGGCAGGGCATCGAAGGAAATCATAGACAATACCGTAAGCGCATTGGCTGATTTCACCATAGGCGCAGAGCAATCCGACGATATAACCATGTTGTGTTTTAATTGGAAGAGATAACGTGCAACAGGTCAGGCGGCATGGGACAAAAGGCAGCTGAAAATAAGGAAATTTCATGGAAAGAGGTTTCGGGTTGGCTGCTGTCAAACGTAGTACCCGTAATTACTTACCTATATGCGCAACATGTGGGGTTTAATAGAGAAAGTGCGATTTTTGCGGCTGTAGTATCTGTGACATTGGTTATGTGGA
>JADFXZ010000156.1 GCA_015233265.1 Nitrospirota bacterium | reverse complement strand
AACATCTTACAAGCTTCAACGACACCAGCATCTTCAACATCTCCGTCGAAGGCGGTGCCGTTTGACCCGTCGATATTCCAGTAGTATGGCTCATATAATAATTAATAATCAGCTTAATAACAGGCGCGGCTTTGCCCTGATGATGGTGCTGTGGATTTTGTCGATTCTTATGGCCTTGTCGCTGTCGTTTTCGTATATGTCGAGGATTGCCTTTGGCGACAGCCAAAACTCGCGGGATTTGACTAAGGCTCAGTTCATTGCCGAGGCGGGGATAAACAGGGCAATTATCGAGCTGCAATACAGGAAATTAAAACCAGACGATGTGCAGGCATGGCAGGCAGATGGGACATATACGGCAACAGAGTTTGGCGGCGGTTCGTTCATTGTGCGCATAGTGCCTGAGACGGCAAAGATAGACTTAAACACAGCAGACGACAAACTCCTTCATGGCCTGTTAAAGGCGCTCAACATCGACCAGGATACCCAGGACATCATCGTAGATTCAATCATGGACTGGAAGGACGAGGATGACCTTACACGACTCCACGGCGCGGAAAGCGACTATTATATGTCGCTTGATCCCCCGTATAAGGCAAAAAATGGAAACTTCGACTCAATTGACGAACTCCAGTTTGTGCGCGGTGTAACTCAGGAGATTTACTACGGCACGGACACACAGAAGGGCCTAAGAGAGTTCATCACCGTCTTTAGCAAATCGGCAAAGATTAATATAAACACAGCGCCATTAGAGGTGCTAATGGCACTGCCAGGCATGGGGGAGGAATATGCTAAGGCCATTATAGAGTACAGGAGTCAAAACGCGTTCAAGACCACAGACGAGGTCAAGGCGATAATGCCGGGGGCGTATCAGAACGCAATGAATTATATTGATTTAAACGAAGGGGACGTATATACTATCGAATCAGTGGGCATCTTGAATAAATCAAACGCGGCCGCGGGGATAAAGACAGTCGCAGGGGTCACAAGCAGTGACTTTAAGTGCTATTATTATAAGACTCCTGAGACTTATGATTTTGACGCGATAAAAAAAGAAGGCGGCAAATCAAAAAAAGAGGTAATTAAAAAGATAAAATAATATGGCAGGGCTTACTTCATATGCGGGGAATCTTCTTCGGGCTGTTTCTATGAAGGGCAATGCCGTTGCCGTGTCTTTAGCGGCGGCAAAGCGACTGTGTTTTTATTGCCCCTGTGAGAGCCTGTTTCATTCTCAGAGGTATCTGTCCATTGTGCTCGACAAGGGTGCCGCCTGCGCCTGTGTGATAAAGACATCCTCTTCGGGGTTTAAGGTTATCAACAGGAATATATTCGGCGACACGTACCCGCAGCCGGATGAGCTAGTCTCATTCCTTAGTCTGATAGAGGAAGGGACTCCAACCCTCAAGGTAATCTTAAACGTGCCAAAGGACTGGTGTGTGATTAAAAAGACAGAGTTTCCCGCTGCAGCCCTCGATAACATCTCGGCGGCGATTGCCTTTCAGATACCGGATTTAACACCTTTTTCCAACGCCGATGTCTACTATGATTTTGAGATAATCAAACGGGAAGACGATAAGCTGCACATAGTGCTCTATGCGGTTAAAAGGCAGATGGTGCAGCCGTATCTTCGGGCACTTGCCGAAGGAGGTTTTAAGGTCACTTCGATGGCGCTGTCTCCAGCTTCCTTAGTGGGCATGTTAGGGCAGGTGCCAGCGCTCTCCGACGATATAGTGCTGATTAATCTCAGGGGCACTCAAGCAGACCTGGTGCGCTCAGAGCGCGGAGTCACTACAGCGGTACATACGGTAAAAGGCGGCACTGGCGATATAATTGCGGCAGTTGAAGGAATTCGAGGCCCAGAGACGTCTGTTGTTGTTTGCGGCCCAGAGTCGAACACCCTCAATGAGTTAAAGGACGCCCTTGCCTGCCAGGATTTCAGAGGACTCCTTCCTGCTTTCTACGATACAGCAGGGGCCGAATACTTAACGGCGGCAGCCGCGGTCTTAACAGACTGCAAGAGGACAACTAAGGGCGTAAACTTGCTTTCTATGGGTGAAGTACAAAGAAAATCACTGCCGATTGCCCTTACCATTATTCTTTCAATCATAATTATAGTCCTGTTTACACTTTCACTGTATATCCCGGTATGGAACGACCAGAAGGCCGTTGCGGATATCGATAAACAGATAAAGGCCCTGAGGCCGGACTATGAGAGGCTTACCGCCCTGCAAAAAGATACGAAGAAGATAGACGGCGACCTTGCCGTGTTAAATTCGATGATGTCTAAAAGGGTACTAGTGCTGGAGCTGTTAAGGGAGCTCACCGTAACGCTTCCTCAGGACACGTGGCTGGCCAGGATTATAACCACAGAGAAAGATGTCAACCTTGAAGGTTATGCCGTAAATGCCTCCGCACTGATAGGGACACTGGAGAATTCGAAATTTTTCAAAGACGTGGGCACCACCTCTACTACATTCAAGGATGCGAGAATGGGCAAGGAGCGTTTCCAGATAAAGGCGGCCCTAAAATAATGCCTGACGTCATAAAAGAAAAGAAGATGAAACTCATGCTGTCAATCGTGGGGGTACTTTTGTTTTTGCTTGCCTATGATTACTTTTACAAAGGACTGCAAGAGACAAAAGACGACCTTGAACAAAACAAGGAAATGCGCGTCAAGACACTCATGAAATATAAGACCGTCATATCCCAAAAAGACGAGATAGAAAAAGGCGTAAAATCCAATAAAGACAGGGAAGACCAGATCAAGGCCATCACAATAGAGGCAAAGACTTCTGCCCTTGCCGCGGCTGACCTACAGAAGATCATCCAGCCAATCATCACATCTCACGGCGGCAGTATCATGAGAATGAACGTAAAACAGGCGGAAAATAAGCCCCCTTTTCAGCTGATTTCCATTGAGCTTGACACAAATCTGCCGTCTATCTCCGTATTAAACGAGACTATTTACGATATCGAGACAAAAAAGCCATTCTTTTTTATCAGAAAGCTCGACGCAAGGGCGGTAAACTTCATGAATCCGGTTGAAATAGCCGTCAATATGGAGATATACGCCATTATGAAGCAGCAGTAGTAACGCCTCTTGTCACTTCGTCAGCCAGATATGGTTGGTATAAACCCCCAGGGCAATCACCATCAGGCTGATGAGCATTACAACCCAATGAGCCGCGGAGAGTTTACGGAATATCGCCTTTGAATCGTGCTGGGCAGACCCGCCAAACAGGATTTTAAATATTGCGGATTCAAACAGCAGCAAAAACACAAACATTGTCCATACGATAAGCATTGCCGTTGGCCCAATCCCTGCCCATGAAAACAACACACTCCAGCGATGCTCAAGCTGTAAGAGGGTTACGCCCGTGACACCGGCAACAACAACGCTGCCCTTTGCAATATTGGCAAACCGCCGCTCCGTACCCTGAAAGAAGATGACCTTTTCCATGGAGTCTTCCATTGTCATAATCACAGGAAACACCACGGTAGTTACAAATACTACCCCGCCTATCCACACCACTATAGCTACGACATGTATTGCAATAAGTGCCGGGACCAACATATATTACCTCCCCCCTCTTGTTGTCAGAGATGGTGTGTCAGATACGGTTGGCGCCGTAAGAGAATAAATCGGACACCCGGTAAAAGTCTATCAGGATTGATCGAACGTTGTCAATCTGTTTCGTCACAAATTGTTTCGTTGAAAATCCGCTTAGCGGGCTTTGAGTCCTTCATTTTTAAAATTATAAAAATAGTAATAAACATAATTTCCGCAGACAACATACCCGGGTGCTGCCACAGTATGTAGTAGTTATTCAAATGCTCAAGCGGCGCAAAATGACCGGTGCGCTGTATTGGGCCGAGATATGGCCAAAATATTATCTTCAGATCCGGAAAATCGAATATAAGATGTAAGGCATAATATATCGCGCCCAGATGTACGAATTCCCTGTAATCTGGCCGAAATTTCGACGCGGCTATATATGTAAGCGCATACAGCGAGAACATTACGGTCAGAGAGTGGAAATAGCCCCGCCCTGTCATGTGAAACACTAACGCGATGGTTTTATCAAAAAAATCTGGCAGATATGAGGCTGCAAATAGAAAAACAATGTTCGTTGGCCTAAGTTTAAGCAGCCTCTGAAAGACATAACTGCATGGGCCGTGTCCGGCTATCATTTATCAGCCGGGAGTATGGCATTTTTTAACGCGTGCATGTACCATTTCAGATACTTGGGTGACCATTTTATGAGTTTGAAGCGTGACTGCCCCTGTGCCCTGTCATGCCAGATAGTTGGGATTTCGGCAATGCGCAGTCCGGCAATGTGAGCCTTTACCACCAGCTCAAGGCCGATTTCAAAGCCGCCGTCGCTTTCGATTTCAAATAATTCGATGACCTTTCTTCTGTATAATTTATAGCTGTTTGTTGCGTCATGCGTAGGTAATCCGGCGATAATCTTTAACGACAGACCGGCTGCCCTGGACAGATTTTTCTTTACAAACGGGCCGCCTACCTGTCTGCCTCCACTGACATATCTTGAACCGCACACGATGTCATATCCCTCAGTTAACAGCTTATACATCTTGTCCACATCGGCATAGTCGTCAGACATGTCTGCCATTGTCACTAGAAGGCTCTCCCCCTCGGCGGTCTTCAGGCCGGTTTTGATAGCGCTGACGACACCGCGTTGCGGGTTTTTCAGGAATGTCACCGGATGACCACGCTCGATAAACTGTCTTGCCACAGGGATGGTATCATCCTCGTCAAAGTCATATACAAGATAAATTCTATGCGGGGTCAAGACATTGTCGTGTATGGAAGATAGGACAGTGCCGATGTTTTGCCCTTCATTATATACGGGGATGATTATAGCAAGGGGGATAGCTTGATAATTTTACAAAAGATGCCTATCTCTATCTGTGTCTTAATCCACGGGATTACCTCATCGAGTGCGGCATCAAGCGAGGTCGCGGCCTCAAATCCTAAGACACGCTTGGCCTTATCGACATTTGGCACCCGTTTTTGGACGTCATACTTAAACGGGTCGTCGCATATGTATTTAAACGGCTTACCGGTGTTGACTTTATTCCAGATCATCTCGGCAAGCTCTAAAACGGTCGTGGAGCGGCCGGTTGAGATATTAAAATCCTCACCAACAGCCTTTTGGCTTTCAATACAGAGGCGGATGCCGCGCACAAGGTCACCGGCGTATGTGTAGTGCCGCACCTGATTTCCCTTGCCAAGAATGTGAAGCGGGTCTTGCCCTTTGAGTACCTTCTGCACAAGATCTGGCACGACATGGCTCATGGCAAGCCGCACATTTCCGGAGAGGATTTCCCTTTCCACCTTAGCGCGTTTTTCTCCAATGCCAACAGCGTTAAAT
>JADFXZ010000155.1 GCA_015233265.1 Nitrospirota bacterium | reverse complement strand
GCCGGCCCCGGACATGATGCCTATTCTTTGCCCCTTGCCAACTGTCAACAGGCCGTTAATTGCGGCAACCCCCAGGTCTATCGGCTCACTGATTCGCTCCCTTGACATGGGGTTTGGCGGTGTTGACATCAACGGGAAGCTGAAACCACTGATCTGGCCTTTTCCATCTATAGGATGGCCAGACTCGTCTATAACCCTGCCGATTAGCCCGTCGCCAACCTTTATCGAGACCTTTTTTCCCAGGGTTAATATCCTGCTGTTGGGTTTTATCCACGATATGTCGCCTGTGGCCATCAGAAGCGCCTTTGAGTCTTTGAATCCCACTACTTCGGCGTCAATTGGCATCTGGTTGTCCGAATATATCTTACATGCCTCACCCACACTGGCCTTTATGCCTGTGGCCTTTATCGTGATGCCGGTTATCTCCGTAATCCTGCCATAGACCCTCAGGGGCTGCGACGCCTGGGCAGCATTTATGAATCGCGACAGATTAGTTTGCAGCAAGGTTTAACCTCATATCATCCAGCACGTTTATCAGAAGCTCATCGATATTGGTTACGACCTCTTCCATCGGGCCCACTACAACCGGGCCGTTAACAGGCAGCGATGGATCAATATCCAGAACTATCTCCTGGTGCAGCTCAAGAAACTCCGGTCTCCTCTTCAGAAACAACTCATGCAGGCAGGGGTGAATCTTGATGGTTATCTGCCCCGTTTTCTCTATCCTGTTTATACCCTCTTTAACAAGCCCGACAATGATTTCAGGGTTAGAGGAAAGCTCATCGTGAATCACTTTATTTGCAATAGTAATGGCAAGTGTAACTACCTGCGGCTCGATCTGCTGCATCTGACGCTCCTGTAGCTGCCGAAACTGCGCTATAATCGTATTAAGCTGTTCTATCAACTGGGCAGCCTTTTCCTCGTAGGCCTTTTGGCCCTCGGTCAGACCAGCCTGATAGCCTTTGTCGTGGGCGTCTTTCTCTATTTGAGCCGCCATCTCTGTGGCCTGCCGCAGAATTTCCTCTGGGTCAGGCGGCTGCTCAACGTGGACTTCGACTTCATCCGCAACCCCCTTAAACTCCACTACTACTTCCTCAAGTGAGGGCATCGTATATACTTCGACATTGGAGTCTCTCAATATCTTGTGGCTAAACAAGCTCTTCCTCCTCGCCGCTTCCCGGAAGGGTTATTTTGCCTTCCTCGGCGAGCTTTCTGGTTATCTTGATAATGCTCTGCTGGGCCTTCTCTACCTCTGATACCTTCACAGGGCCTTTTACCTCCATGTCTTCTTTCAGGATTTCGGCGGCCCTCTTGGACATATTCTTAAATATAAGCTCTTTCAGCGCGTCCGATGCAGTTTTGAGCGCCAGTGACAGCTCCTCTGTTTGAACCACTTTGAGTATCTGCTGGACGTCTCTGTCCGTTATCCTGACAATATCCTCGAAGACAAACATGAACTGTCTTATGGAATCGGCCAGTTCGTAGTCATGGCTTTCGATGTTCTCCAGAATCAGCTCTTCGGTTGCCTTATCGGCATTGTTGAGGATTTGGGCTACCTTCTTCACGCCGCCCACTTGAATCCCCTCGCTTCTGTCAAGGTCAAGCTCGCTCTTGAGCACATCCTCTATCTCCCCGATTGCGTCAGCCGGAATACCTTCCGTTGTTGCCATTCTCATAGCCACATCGACTTTTAAGGATTTTGGCAGTGAAGTAAGCACCGCCGCCGCCTGCCCTGGGTCAAGCAGCGTAAGGATAAGGGCAATGGTCTGTGGATGTTCGGTAAGCAAAAAATTGGTCAGTTTCTTGGCGTCAATCTTCTTGAGTGACTCAAGGGTGGCCTCCACGGCGGTCTTTTCCATGATTGACTTCGCTGTTTTCTCATCAAGCCCCTTGGTCAGCATTTGTCTGACGTACTCACCGCCGCCGACAAATACATCTCCCTTTTCAATCTTTGTAGAGGCCTCTTTGAAAACAGATTTAATATCATCCTCTTTCAGCGACGAAATCTTTGCCATCATTGAACTAACCTTGCCAATTTCCTTAACATCCATGCTTCTAAGCACCTCGGCTGCGGCGTCATTACCGATTGCCGTTAGAAAGATTGCGGCCTTCTCCGGTCCAGTCAGCTCCATTTGTCCTACCCTCCCTCCTCTGACACTATCCAGTCTTTTATCATTACCGCTGCCTGCAAAGGGTGTTCCTTTGCCCACTTAATCCACTTGTCTGTGTCCTGTGGCAATTCCTTTTTCCCTGGCGGCTGTGCTATCTCTCTTTTAAGTCCTGACATTACGTTGGCTCCTCAGTTGCCGACTTCATCCAGTCTTTGATGAGTACCGCTGCCTGCGATGGATTGTCCTTCACCCAGTCAGACCATCCAGCCATCTCTCTCTTAATAGTCATCTCCTCAGTAGGCGGCCCCTTCACACCCTTTTCTTTTCCAGTGAGGCCAGCCTTGCCAGCATCGTCGGCGTCGCCGACTGTCCTTGAATACGGCAGCTCCTTTACAGTAGGCGCAGCTTCCAGCACCAGTGATTTTACTATTGGCCTGACAACAAAGGCAACAAATAACAAAGACAGGAGCACTGGCGCCAGATACTTTGTAACCATCACACCATCTTTGAGATAGTCCACGTAGCCTCTCTTGACGTCAGGAATCTCATCCTTTGCCAACGGTTCAAACGGCATGTTGACTACTGATACGTCGTCTCCTCTGGTTTCGGTAAAGCCAATGGCCCTCTTGACAAGACCCTCGTACTGTTTCAGCTCATCTTCCTTGTGCGGTGTATATACTACGTCTTTTGGGTCTTTAGAGTCTGCCTTCGCCGTATAGACTCCATCTACTAAGACCGCCGCGCTGAGCTTCTTTATTGTACCATAAGGGGATATGATATGGCTTGTCGTCTTACTGACTTCGTTATTTGTGGTCTCACCAACTTTCTTCATCTGCTGCACGGCCCCAGTGGACTGCGGTGTGGTCTTTCCCGGCAGATTCGACTGCGTTCCTACGACACCAGCTGGCTGTGAGGTCTGTGAGGTTTCACTTGTCAACTGCTGACTTCTTATTGCCGTGCCGTCAGGGTCATACCGCTCTTCTGTCTTTTCAGTGCGAGAGAAGTCCAGCTCGGTGTGTACCTTAACCTTTACCTTTTCTTTACCCACTACAGGCTCAAGTATGTCTCGAATATTGGCCTCAATGTCTTTTTCATACTTTCGCTGATACTCCAGCTGCGTGCTGGTCAGTCCCATAATCTCGTCAGCCGGGCGCGTCAGCATGTTACCGCTGTTGTCAACAATTGTTACATCGTTGTGATTCAACCCCTCGATGCTGCTTGAGACAAGGTGCACGATACCCTGAATCTGCCCCTGTGTCAGGGTCTTGCCGGCCTTTAATGAGACAAGTATGGATGCCGTTGGAGGCTGTTTATCCTTTACGAAGAGGGACTTCTCCGGCATAGCCAGATGCACCCTTGCCTTGTCAACCTCTCCAAGGGCAGATATGGTTCTGGCAAGCTCTCCCTCTAATGCCCTCTTATAGTTGAGTTTCTGTACGAAGTCAGTTGCCTGAAAGTCTGTCTTGTCGAACACCTCAAAGCCTATTCCACCGCCCTGGGGAAGCCCCTGGGCCGCCATCTGAAGCCTCAGGTCATAGACCTTCTCAGCCGGTACTAAAACACTGTTTGATGTCACCTGATACGGCACTTTCATCTGCTGCAACTTTTCGACCATCTTTCCCGCGTCGGCCTCAGAAAGGTTTGAAAACAATACCGCGTAGTTTGTCTGCTGCGACCACGAAAATAATAACACTATCGCCGCAATCCCAAGCACCAGCGACGCTGCAATGGTCGCCTTTTTCTTATTAGACCAGTTCTTAATTGTTTCAATAGTATTTGCCATAATTTTAGTCCTGTGCTTAAACTTGCTGTTAATAAAGCGATTATATGTCCAAAGCCTTGCATTTCAGTTACTGACGAGCCCCTTAGAAAATAATCGCAACTTCTGCCCTAAACTCTGGCCGCAATACTACCGCAGGCCGAATTTCTAACTCCACATACCGCCACCGCTACAACTTCAACGCACTATACCTGCATCCTCATCACATCATCGTAGGCGCTCAAGAGCCTGTTTCTTACTTCCAGCATCAACTGAAACGACATGTCGGCCTTCTGCATCGCCATTACAGCGTTATTAACGTCACCGCCTTTAGCAAGTGCGTCTACTGCCTGGTCGGCCTCCCGCTGAATGGCGTTGACCTTCGTAAATGCCTCATTGAGCGCGGCGTCAAACCCGCCTGCAGATGAATCTGAGGCGCCCTTATTCGCAGGCTTTAACTGCGGCGGAGTTTCAAGGGACGCTGAGTTAATTTTTATGTCTGACATTATCTACCTCCTATTTCCCTATCTCTAACGTTTTAAGGTACATACCCTTTGAGATGTTAAAGGCCGAGACGTTGGCCTCGTATGCCCTCGAAGCCATCATCATATTTACCATTTCCTCTATTACATTAACATTTGGCATTGCCACATACCCCTGTGGGTTGGCATCCGGATGCGTAGGGTCATAAATCAGCGTGGGCGGCGTCTGATCCTCTACTATTTCTGAGACCTTTACACCATTGTTCAACGAGTTGGGGTCAGTATCCATAGGGGCGACCTGAAACGCGATATCCCTTCTCTTGTACGGACCGCCATCTTCAGTTCTTGTCGTGTGTACGTTTGCCAGATTTGACGCCACGATGTTCATTCTCTGGCGCTGTGCTTCGAGCGCTGAGGCGCTTGTTTTGAATACTCCGGCTAATTCCATTACGGTGTCCTCTTCATCGCATTTTTATACATCATTATCTTCTGCGAAATCAACTTTACCGCCGCCTGATATTTCATGGCATTTTCAGTCATCTTCGCAACTTACATATCCACTTCCACATTGTTGCTATCCTCCCACAGCAGGGCATCATCTTCCACCGTCTGTCCTGCGGCCCCCTGAGGCGTACCCTTTTTAAAGTGCATTGGCTTTGTTGCGTCCATAGCTAATCGCTCACCGTCAAAAAACGAACTGAAGTCTATATCCTTCGCCTTATAATGCGGTGTGTCCGAGTTAGCAATGTTCGACGACAACACCCTGTGTCTGAGGGTTGTTGCATCCAACATCTTTTCTAAGTTTATAAATCCATTGTCTAAATCCATGATAAACTCCTTGCCGAATATTCTATCTACTCACTACACTATCAATAATCATGCCAGCACACTTAACATATCTTACTACTATATTTTACTTTATATATAACACCATAACTTACTGTGTTTATTATATATTAATTTCTTGCTCATCAGATATCCCAACGTCTGAATCGAGACAGCCTGGAGAACATCGAAAGCCATGACTACGAACTGGCCGATTCCATAAGACAGTTCA
>JADFXZ010000154.1 GCA_015233265.1 Nitrospirota bacterium | reverse complement strand
GCTGGAGCGCAGATTTCACGGCCTGTTCGATGAGATTGTAAAATCTAAATCGCTGTTGCCGAAGCCGGTCATCACTATTAGTTCACAGTTAGGGTTGGTTTCCTTTAATTGCCGAAGCAGTTCAATTCCATTAACGTCGGGAAGGTTTATGTCGATAAGTATGATTCTTGCGTTGGAGTTGCACAACGTTTCAACGGCAGATTTGCCGTCATGCGCCGTTTCCACACTATAGTAGCCTCTGGATAGCTCCTTATCTAACTGTTCCCTTATTATCAAGTCGTCATCGACAATAAGTACGGTTGTCTTATTAGAAATCATTGAATCACATTGACCTTTCGCCGCGAATGGCAATCAGGACATAACTTTCTCTGGCATCCCCCACGACTGTTATCAGTGTAAGGGTAAGGGAGGAGTATGTGCCGGTCTTGATGATTTCTATGCTGCCTGGCTCATCATAGAGTTTGTTCATCGTCTGTGTCAGCTGCGCAAGGGTTAGTTCCCGAACACCCATCTTTTTCATATTCTCTAACATGGACTCGTCTAACTTGTCGATGCGGCTGCCTAAAATGCAGCTGAGAGATTTGTTGATATACACTATGGTGAAATCCCTCTTAATGACGAAGATTGACGTGGGGATTGCATCGAGGAGTCTTTGGGCAAAATCAGTTGCCTGTTTTACAACCGAATTATGAAGATTGATAATGAGTTCCTGTTCGGCTGTTACCTGGGCTATTAATTGCCTGGCAAGCTCAAGCTCACGATTGCGGTACCTTAACGCCCTGTCAATACGCAGTTTCTCCAGGGCCTTTTCTACCGACAGTATCAGCTGGTCAATGTCAACGGGTTTCTTTATAAAATTGAGCGCCCCGTCACGCAGCGCCTGTATGGCGCTTTCCTCGTCGCCGTATCCAGTAAATACTATCGCCTCGAAATCTGCGCTCATCTGCCTCATCTTATGCAGCGCCTCAAGTCCGGTCATAACAGGCATAGTAATGTCAGTTATGACAAGGTCTATTTTCGCAAGACTAAACGTCTTCACAGCGTCCTGCCCATTTTCGGCCTCTATAACCATCCAGTTTTCCTTTGCCATAACCCGCGCCAGACGCCTCCGTGGCAGCTCTTCGTCGTCAACTAGTAGTATGACCGGCTGAACATAGTTGTCCTGCCGCGCAACAACCCTCTCTCTTGCCCTGCCAAGCGAGGAGCTGAGGGCATCCAGGTCTATCGGTTTTTTTAAATAGTCAAGGACGCCCTCACGTAGCGCCATCACTGCCGTATCAGTCTGCCCAAAAGCGGTAAACAGGATTACATCAGTATCCGGTGACAGGCGTTTTATAGTATTGACAAGCTCCATCCCGTCCATACCTGGCATCTTCATGTCTGTCAGGACTATATCGGGCTTTTCAGCACGAAACAACTCAATGGCGGTACGGCCATTGTCAGCCTGGATTACGTCAAACCTGTCCTTTTGAATGAATTTCGCCAATTGAGTCCTTGTCATCTCATCGTCTTCTACTAACAATACCTTATGCAGTACCATTGCGGTGTCCTCCCCTATATTTGACTTTGTATATCAGCTGATGGCAGTGTTATCCGAAATGTCGTCCCCTTACCGGCTTCGCTTTCTACGGAGATTGTGCCGCCATGTTCTTCTATTATCTTCTTGGAGACTGAAAGGCCGAGACCCGTCCCCTTACCCGGAGCATTTGTAGTAAAAAATGGCTGGAAAATCTTGTCTTTAATCGCCTCGGGGATGCCTGCCCCCGTGTCTTCTATTAATATGGCAATGCCAGCGTCATCTTCTGGCAATGTGGTTATTGTAAGGCGTTTATCTGTCTTTTTGTCGTCTGCCATAGCATTTCTGGCGTTAGTAATAAGATTAATAAGCACCTGCTCAAGCCGTATAACATCTCCTCTGATCTGAGGCAGCCCCGGCGCCAGAGTCTTGGTGATTTTGATTCCAATGTTTTTCAACTGCTGGTCCAAGAGCTTAAACGGATCTTCTATTACCGGGTTTATATTGAGTAATTCGGTATTCATGGCCTCAGACCTGCGCGTAAAGACCCTCATGTGGTCTATAATGGCGGCCATCTTATCGACCTGTTTGACTATGTCTGTAAGGTCTTCGTTGAGTTCGTCCGGGTTATGGCGGTCTTTTTGTATATCTTTTAATATTGACTGGCAGACTATTTTTATACCGTTTAAGGGCTGGTTCAGCTCATGGGCAACTCCGGCGGTAAGCTCCCCTAATGCCGCAAGTTTTGCCGACTGAATGAGCTGGGCTGTGGCTTCCTTTAACTCCACGTTAATTCGCTCAAGTTCTTCCGCCCGGCTCTCAAGCAGCGATTTAGATTTTACAATCTCATCGAACAGGCCGTGAAATCTGCGCTCCAGCACCATCAGCTGATCTCCAACAATGGAGGTGGGCGGCTCTATCCCCAGACGCTCCTTCGAGACAGTTGAGACATATTTATCAAGCTGCTTGATACGCGTAGTGATATAGAACATTATCACAATAAAGGCAAGGACAAGAGCAACGCCGCTGATAATGCTAAAATGCATGTTGCTGGTCTGAATCTTTTCTCTGAGAATGCTTACGTCGGACAGGGGGATGAGCGAGGCAAACATCAGATTGAGTTCGTTCTCGCCATAGTCTAAGAAAGACTTGCCGCCGAAAATAAAATTATTATTGAGGTCTTCAAGGCGCTTTTCGTTTTTCAGCAGTTCCGGCCTGTTGATTGCAATTATGGTATGGTCTTTGGAATCGGCCAGCACTACGGTTCTTCTTTCTGTCAGAGGCCCCATGGCGTCTGACAGAAAGTTGTTAGTCAGGCGATGGGCAATTACAGCAACGGCAGCCTTATTGCCGGAGGCGTCTTTTATTTCCACTGAGGCAAGGACATAATTCACGCCATCAATGGCACTTATGTGGGATTCGCCTTGAGGCAGATGCAGATGCTCCAAGGAATTAAACACCTCGGGACACGGTTTACCGGTTTCGTTATATACCTCTCTGAGCCTTCCATTAGCGTCATAGAGCATTGCGTATTCAATGCCGGCGTAAAACTTGAGAATGGAGGCTCGTGGCAGCCAGGGCGGGATGTCCTCCTCTTCGTATGTCTTGGGCGTTACTTGCCCGGAATTGGTGCTGTCTAATGCTGTGGCATAAGATATTAAGGCGGCATTATTTGCAAGCGCCCCTGCGGTTCTTTGATAACTCATAAAATAATTGTCAAATATCTGTCTGTTTTCACTGCTTTGACCATCTAATCGCTCCTTGAGCTGGGCGTTAAACTGTTCTTTCAGAATCTTACCGTGTAAGAGATTAATCATGACACCGAGCACTACAGCCAGGACTGTCATAATGGCGGCAATCTTCAGCGTGAGCGAGATATTGCCAAAAACTACAGAGTCGCGTTTTTCTAATTGTTCCATCAACCTGATTTCTCCAGCGCCAACGTTATGCGCCCTCTTTCTTTTCTTTCTTAAACCCTATACGGTAGACAGTACCCGAGGTTGTGTCTATTGCAATTGTGCCCTTTAGTTTTTTCGTCGCAAGGTCATGTACCAGGCGCACTCCAAGGGACTTCGCCCTTGTTAAATCGAAATCAGCCGGGATCCCCTTGCCGTTGTCACCTACTGTTAAATCGTAATTATCGTCTGCATCTTTATGAAATGTTATAAATACCTCGCACGCCGCACCGTCAGGTTTGTCCTTGAAGGCGTATTTCATCGAGTTAGAGACTATCTCGTTGATTATCAGCCCGCAGGGAATTGCTATATCGAGGGTAACGCTCTTGCAATTGATATCCAGCTTTAGCGCTGGTGCCGCCTGACTCTGTTCATATGAGCCAATAAGGTCGGTGGTAAGCTCACGCACATAGTCGTCAAAATCCAGGGCAGACAAATCCTCCGACTGGTAGAGCTTCGTATGAATAGAGGCCATTGTCTTGATTCTGTTATAGCTGTCTCTGAAGACATTGAGCATATGGGCGTCTGTGATGTTTTCAGACTGGAGGCTCAGGAGGCTCGTGATTACCTGAAAATTATTTTTTACCCTGTGGTGAATCTCCCGCAGGAGGGTTTCCTTATATTCGGCGGATTTGCGCCATTCATTCATCTTATGTTTATATATGGCCATCTTTATCATGATGTGAATCTCTTTGTCTGTGGAGGGTTTTACAATATAGCCGTAGGGTTCGGTCAACTTTGCGCGCTCAAGCAGCGCCTCATCGGCATAGGCGGTCATGAATATTATTGGGATATCAAATCTTTTAGCAATTTCGGCGGCGGTATCTATGCCATCCATAGCGCCCTGAATAGCGATATCCATTAATATGACGTCTGGCCTGTCCGCCTCTGCCCTCATTATGGCCAGCTCTGATGACGGGACTACAGAGCTGACGCAATATCCAAGTTTCTCCAGCTTTCGCCTGAGGCCCATCGCAATTATCCCCTCGTCCTCTACAACCTGCACCGCTTGAACCTTTTTTGTATCCATAGCAGCCTGCCTTTCTATTCACGACGATGACTTTAATATAATCAAGACCAATAAGGCATTCACCGATACCTTCGGCTTTACAGAAAAAGACCTCTGCAACATGACATGTTACACCCTGTTTGGATGCCTCGAAGGAGAAACTTCCAAATGTCTCAAAGAACAAACCCGTCAAAGCAGGCAAGCGCGTGTAAAAGAGATTTTTAACCAAAAACTTAACGCATATTTCGAGGTCACTGTTTCCCCAATTTTTAACAGAGAAGATGACTTCAAAGGCTCAATCCATATATTTAAAAATATCACCCGCAGGAAACATAACGAACAAAAAATTAAGGTGTCACTTGAGCAAAAGACCCTTCTGCTGAGGGAAATCCACCATAGGGTCAAAAACAACATGGGCATAATATCAAGCCTCATAGAGCTTAATATCGACAATACAGACGGCAAACAAGTCATAGACATGTACACCGCGATGATAAACAGGATACGCTCAATGTCCCTCGTGCATAAACTCCTATACCAAAACGATAATCTTTCACAGGTTAATTTTAGCAATTACACCAATGACCTTGTCACGGACATTCTTAGCTCATATAGTATAGACCCTGATGCTGTGACTGTTGTGATAGATATCGACGACGAGCTTTATCTGGGGATGGACACCGCTATGCCGTGCTGTCTTATAATAAACGAGCTTATAACAAACTCGATTAAGCACGCCTTTGGTGAAACCAAATCCGGAAAGCTCCGAATATCTATGAAAGAAGCCGGTCAGGACTTATATGAACTGATTGTCAGGGACAATGGAAAGGGTATCCCTGAGGACTTTAACATAGACGATTCGTCATCGCTTGGCTTAAAGCTGATTAAAACTCTGGGAGAGTATCAGCTTGGCGGGAAGATTGAAATAAAGGCAAATGATGGGACACAGTTT
>JADFXZ010000153.1 GCA_015233265.1 Nitrospirota bacterium | reverse complement strand
GACCGATATAAAATCAGATATACTGATTTTACCTTTTACGGAGGATTATAAGGGCGATGTATACGCATGACTTGCCCAACTGACCAATGGCCTGATAAAACGCATACTTGACACAAAAGAATTCACCGGCAAGCATGCCCAACTGACACTCATACACACGCAAACCGGCAAGGTCGTCCTCGTGGGTATTGGCAAGCTGGCAGAGCTAACCGCGGAGAGGCTGAGAAGGGCGGGCGGCAAGGTCTTTTCTTCTAAATATCTCAAAGGGCAGGACATCACATCGGCTGCCCTTTCAACGGCGATATTTAAGGAATGCGGATTATTAAAGGGCGCACCTCACCCGGCGGCATTCTTTTTTCTTGAAGGCGCTCTTCTGTGCCGCTATGAGTTTAAGAAATATAAAAGCCCTGAAAAAGACCAGCCCAATAATCTCAAAACCCTGACGGTACTGGATACTGGGGCGTTAAGAGATGCTGGTAACTCAATTAAATGGCTTACAACGGTGATACCAGCCGTGAGTTTCGCCCGTGACCTGGTCAATACGCCGTCGTCGGATATGACACCCACGGCACTGGCAGAGGCGGCCATTGCCCTGACTGGCAAGGGTGTAACAGTGAAGGTGCTGGATGCCTCGGCGGCAAAAAAAGAAGGAATGTGGTCTTATTTGTCTGTGGCGAAAGGCTCGGCAGAGCCTCCTAAGTTTATAGTAATAGAGTATACGGGTGCGGCCTCTGCTGAGGCGGCACCGGTTGCCATAATAGGGAAATCCATCACCTTTGACAGCGGCGGCATCTCTTTGAAGCCTGCCGATGGGATGGAAAAGATGAAGTATGACATGGCGGGCGGCGCGGCGGCCCTGGGGATAATAAGGGCGGCTGCTGAGATGTCCTTGCCCGTAAATTTAGTAGCAGTGTTGCCAGCAACCGAGAACATGCCTGGCGGTCATGCCACGCGCCCTGGCGATGTGGTAACGGCAATCACCGGTAAGACCATAGAGATACTCAATACGGACGCCGAGGGGCGCCTGGTCCTTGCCGACGCAATAGGCTATGCGATAAAATACTACAAACCGTCGGTCATTATAGACATGGCCACACTGACCGGGGCATGTTCCATTGCACTGGGCAACGAGGCCATTGCCATGATGGGAAATAACGAGGCCCTCATAAATGATTTAAAAAAGGCCTCTGACCAGACATATGAACTCGTATGGCAGATGCCCCTCTATGAGGAATACAAGGAATATCTCAAGAGCGATGTAGCTGACATAAAGAACATCGGGGGCAGGACAGGTGGGCTGGTCACTGCGGCATATTTTCTGAGTGAATTTGTAACAGATATCCCGTGGGTGCATCTGGATATCGCCTCAACGGCGTTTGCCGACAAAGATAAACCCTACATCTGTAAAGGGGCAACCGGCATAGGGGTCAGGTTGATAATGAACTATCTTTTAAACTTAAATGATTAAAACGGCATATAAGAAAGTCAGCCCGTACACGACTAAGGACGGCTCGGAGATAAGAGAGCTGATGCACCCTCACGTCCACGGCAACAAAACGCAGAGCCTTGCCGAGGCAATAGTGAAAGTCAACGGGCAGACCAGCCTGCACAAACACGATCTCACTGAGGAGATATATCATTTTACGGCAGGCCGGGGGCTTATGACGCTTGGGCAAGATGTGTTTGAGGTATCCGCCGGGGACACTGTGTGTATAGAGCCGGGGACACTGCACAATCTGAAAAACACTGGCACGGTTCCGATAAAAGTTCTGTGCTGTTGTGTGCCGCCATACAGCCACGAAGACACTGTAATAGCCAAAGAGCCAATGGGCTAGACGACATTAAATCGATGGAGGAAGTACATATGGAAGGGCAAAAGGCGGTTGACTTTACATTAGCTGGTATAGATGAAAATGGCAAGGAGAGAGATTTTAAATTAAGCGACTTACTAAGTGCCTCTAAATACCTCGTGCTGTATTTCTATCCCCGCGATAACACGCCGGGCTGCACACAGGAGGCCTGTGACTTCAGGGACAACTTAAACAGAGTCCTCACGATTGCCAACATCGCCGGCGTCAGTCCTGACTCAGTGGAAAGCCACAAGAAATTCAAAGACAAACACGCACTGAATTTCCCGCTCTTGAGTGACCAGCAACACAAGGTAATGGAGGCCTACGGCGCGTGGGGGCAGAAAACCTCATACGGCAAGACTACCACAGGGGTAATCCGCTGCACTGTCATAATCGCCTCGGACGCCACGGTTATTAAACACTACAAGGCGGTCAAGGCCAAGGGCCATGCGGAAAAAATTATAGCTTACCTGCTTGGGATTTCGCAGTGATCGGCGGTACTGAGGCTTGATATGGAGCTGATTGCCTGCATTAAACTTCCAGCAGTCATTGCCAACCTTCAGGAGTTTCTAAAGACTGCCTCCTCTGTTGCCCTTTCGCGTGGTTTCAGTGCAGAGCGCATCAGTGAAATCGAATTAGTCATAGAAGAGGTATTTGTCAATATCGCCAATTATGCCTATGAAGGCGGGCAAGGGGATGTCGAAATGCTTATTAAGGCGGATGAGGCAGGGAATCTCCACGTTGAATTCATAGATGAAGGTGTGCCGTTTGACTCGACATCTGTCGCCGAACCTGACTTAGAGGCCGATGTAGAGGAAAGGAATATAGGCGGCCTTGGGATATTCTTTATGAAGCAGCTAATGGCAGATGTCTGCTACAGCCGTGAGGCAGACAAAAATTCCCTGAAATTTACAGTCGTCCCGAGCGCGTGATGCCCTCCTCCACAGGGAGATATGCCGCCTGAAGATGACAAAGACGCAGGTTTCAGGGAAAACTGTCCGCACTGCGGCCTTGTCTTTGACTCCCCTGATGATTTGTTTACTCATGTCTTTACATTTCACTCGTGTTGAGCTGATGGGGAGCCGCTGCCGTGAGCAGAGAGCCTTGGCATTATCTTTTAGGTTATTCATTAAAAATTGCCATAATTGAAGAAATCACGGCGCAGCGCTGGAAAAATAACATATCCTCATGGTAGACTATCACTGCCAAGTTGGGTCGACTGTGCTTAACGGGCGGAGATTGAACGCTTCACACAGCGGGTTAGCGTTGGCAACACAGATCTACAGCGTAAATTAATGGAAAGGGATATGGAAAAATACATGGCGACCAGTTCATTGATTCCACTAAGGTGAAAACATGGGGATATTGAACGACTCAGAGACCTATACACTAATTGGCGCTCTGTTAGGATTATTTGGATTTATAGTCTCGTATTGGCAGTATCGCTCAAAGAAAAACAAAGAAAGAGAAGCAATCTTAATTAAAATTGACAGCGCCGAAAACATTCAGGAAATTAACCCCTTCAGGGCCTTAGATATATACGCAGAGATATCAAAGACCCTGTCTCCAGATAAATACCCTCCTCTATATGCGCGAATAAGACATGGCGAAGGAGTCTGTTACTTCGCACTGTCTTTAATTAATAACAAAGAAGATAATCTGATGCGTGCGATAGAAGCATATGGGGAGGCGCTGAAAATCAGAACCATCGAGAAATTTCCTGTGCAGTATGCGGCAACTCAAAACTGTCTTGGAAACGCGTATGCCGTCTTGTCGCAGGTACGAGATAAAGAGGAGATTTCACGGCTTGCTGTCAGGGCGTATCAGGAGGCCCTTATAATAAGAACCGCCGACAAATATCCGGCGGACTACGCGGCAACTCAAAATAATCTTGGAAATGCGTATCAGGGACTCTCAGAGGTGCGCGATAAAGATAAAGAAGATAATTTAAATCTTGCCATCCGGGCATATGAGGAGGCCCTTGTAATCAGGACAGAGGACGAGTTTCCTGTGGAGTACGCAATAACTCAAAACAATCTTGGAAACGCGTATGTCGGCTTGTCGCAAATGGCAGATAAGGAGGTAAATTTAGACCTTGCCGTAGAGGCATACAACGAGGCGCTTAAAATCAGAACCCTCCGGAAGTTTCCCGTGGAGTACGCGAGAACCCAAAATAGTCTTGGACTTGCCTACAGAAACCTCTCACAAGTGAGGGACAAGGAGTATAACTTAGACATTGCGATTGAGGCATACCTTGAAGCTCTGAAAGTCAGGACAGAAGAGGAATTTCCCCTTGAGCACGCGGCAACACTGAATAATATAGGAGCGGCTTACAGAAACATGTCAAAGCTCAGGGATAAAGAGGAGAATCTTAACAACGCTGTCAAGGCATATGAGGCTGCCCTAAGTATTTATCAGCAATACAACTATCCGCACTACTACGAACTTGTAATGGCAAACCTCGATAAAGCTGTGAAGATGCTCCAGTGAAGACAAAGCCGCTTCATTCGGCAGTCTGCCACAACCTTGCTCAGAGTTGCCATTAATGCAAACGGCAACCCCGTATTTACCGTCAGTACGTGCAAGCGCCTTCGCATTGCTGCCAAACCCAAAGCAAATACAACACTTTGTGATTAACGCAACCCACCTGATGGCGTGCCGATGACTTCTGTCTCTGCATAGAGTATGTCAACACAACCCCGCCTTGCCAGTGACGAAAGTCAGTGGCTGATAGTCACGAAACACACTCGTAGTCATGCTGATATACTTTATGAGGCAGCTTTACGTCTTTTATAGAAATTAGGCCCCTTTTAACCTCTACAATAGAAGGATTTGACGACTCGAAGCATTCGATTAAATATCTGGCCGCATCGCCCGGGTTAATAACATCGCCACACGTAAAAATATCCACTGCGGCATAGTTATACTCCGGCCACGTATGAATAGATAGATGAGACTCAGCTATAATAACCATTCCGCTGATACCAAATGGATTAAACTCGTGGAAGGACACATCTACGATAGTTGCATTTGCCGCCTTTGCAGCGCCGACCATCGCGTCGGTCACCTGCTGTACGTTAGAAATATAGCTTGGATTACAATCTCTTAACTCCACCAAAAGATGAGTACCTAAAGCATGCAATTCCCTACCCTCCTGAAAGTAAAAAATCACAGGGAATCAATCCCACATGGAATTGAGATAATACCCTTAAATATATTGTTTTGTCAATAGCAAAATATCACACTCCAAAAATAACTGATGAGTACTGTTAACATAAGGACACGGCTTTGCCCATTGCAAACTCATCACGATAACAGCGGAAGGGCAGCAGTGGCGATTGATGGGGAAGATGTTTGCCAGAATTTATTTGGCAGACAGATCTATTCCACTGAAAACCTCTTCCACAATTCAACTATATATCAAGGCAAACGGTTTTATCGATACCACTATATCAGGGCATACGAGAAAAATAAAGCAGAAATTGCCTATATAAGCACTCTGCCTTGTTCCTTGCCGTCATTCCGGACAACAGACTGTGTCATAATAGAAAACCAACCACATCAAATCACTAAAAAGATAGT
>JADFXZ010000055.1:11363-13181 GCA_015233265.1 Nitrospirota bacterium | reverse complement strand
TGTTATACTGCCCTCCTGTGAACCTTTCTCTCTTTAGAAAACCGAGCAGGTATATTGGCCGTGAAGTCAACATGGTCAGGAAAATTGGCTCACCTGTTAAGGCCGCCTTGTGTTTCCCGGATGTTTATGACATCGGTATGTCTCATCTTGGCCTTAAAATATTGTATAAGATTATCAATGATATGCCCAATTGCGCCGCCCAGAGGGCTTTTGCACCGTGGATTGATATGGAAGACTATCTCAAAAGTGAAGGGCTGCCGCTTTGCTCTGTTGAAACCGGTACGCCGCTTAGGGAGTTTGACGTTGTGGGGTTTAGTCTCCAGTATGAGCTTTCTTACCCGACAGTATTAAATATGCTTAATCTTGGTGGAATTCCCCTCAGGGCAGACGACCGGGCAGATAGTGACGCCATTGTGATTGCCGGCGGACCATGTGCGTTAAATCCATTTCCAATGCTGCCGTTTTTTGACGCCTTTGTCATCGGCGACGCCGCAGAGGCGATTGTTGAGATAATGAATACTATCGAAATGCACAAGCGTGAGGGTGATGGCAGGCGGCAGACCATATTAAGGGCGCTGTCCACGATAGGCGGTGTATTCGTCCCCGCGTATTGTCCTGGGCAGGTAAGCCGCCGCTATATCGCGGACTTAAACGCCGCCCCGTATCCCTGCGCCCCGGTTGTGCCCTATATGGAAGTAGTTCACGATAGAATTAATATTGAAATATCGCGCGGCTGTTCATGCGGGTGCAGGTTTTGTCAGGCCGGAATGATTTACAGGCCGACGAGGGAGCGCGAGCCTGCCACCGTTATGGGGATTGCCGAGGCCGCCATAAAAAGTACTGGCTACGGCGAAATTTCCTTTACATCACTAAACGCGGGTGATTACACGAGGCTTCCCGAGCTTCTTAAGATGTGCAATAAAAAATTCGACGGCAAAAACGTGTCATTTTCACTGCCCTCAATGAGGATTAATTCCATCACCGAGGCAGTGCTCAAGGAGATTAAAACAGTAAAAAAGTCGGGCTTTACCATAGCCCCCGAGGCCGCCTCGGCACGTCTTCGCAGCGTCATCAATAAGGATTTCAACGAAGACGACTATGAGCGCACTCTGCATACGATTTTCAGCCAGGGATGGCTTAATCTGAAGTTATATTTTATGATAGGCCTGCCTTCTGAGACACAAGAAGATGTCGAGGCCATTCCCGCCATGGCGCTGAAGTCCCTGAAGATGGCAAAAAAATTCACTACGCGGCATGTAAATATCAACATCGGAGTTTCAACCTTTGTCCCCAAGGCCCATACCCCGTTTCAGTGGTACGGGCAGGACACTCTCGATACTATCATCGAAAAGAAACGATTCCTCATAAAGGCCGTATCTAAAAAAGGGTTAAATTTCAAGGGGCATAACGAGCAGATGAGCGTGCTGGAGGGGTTTTTGGCGCGTGCTGGCAGTGGTGCCGCAGACGTCATAGAGGCCGCGTGGAGGGCCGGGGCGCGTCTTGAGGCGTGGGGCGATGTGTTTAAATATGACCACTGGCAGGAAGCGATGAATAAAACCGGAGTAGATATTGCGGAGGAGGCGGCGGCTGCCTATGACCTTTCCCACGAGTTTCAATGGGGCAGAATTGACACGGGCGTATCTGCCGACTATCTGAAAAGGGAATATAAGTGTGCGCTGGCCCTTGAGATGACCCCGGATTGTAGAGAAAGCTGCACTGGCTGCGGCTTGAAGTGCAAAAGCGCTGAGTATCTGTGCAAGACCACTGTGGTCACAGGTGCGTCTAAGGTAGCACAGTTTAAGCAAACCGTCTTTAATC
>JADFXZ010000055.1:0-11353 GCA_015233265.1 Nitrospirota bacterium | reverse complement strand
GGGTGCGTGTGGTGTTTTCAAAGGCCGGGCATCTGCGCTATCTGTCACATCTGGAGCAGATGTCGGCGGTATTGAAAGGGCTGCGGCGGGCAGCAGTGCCGTTAGTGTACTCAAAGGGGTTTCATCCCATGCCCTCGGTGTCGTTTTCACCGGCTCTGAGCGTAGGGGTTGAGGGATTGCGGGAGTGTTTTGATATGGAAGTGACACCACCATTTGACATTATGAAATTCAGGGGGGCAATTGCTCGGGAGATTCCCTTCGATGTTCAGGCAATGTTTTTTATCTCGAAGGACACGCCTGCTTTGGGGAAATTCGTCACGGCCTATGAATATGATTTTATGATACAGGAGATTCAAACACTTTCTGGGATTACAGATAAATTAAATTCGGTGCAGCTGCAATGGTTGACACCTATGATAGTGAAATTTGATATAAGCAACGGGAGACTTGTGATATTTGTCAGAGACACGCGTGATAAAAAGGTAAAGATTTCAGAGATAGCAGAGGCCCTAACGGGGCTAAACGCGGTGGATGCCGATATAAGAAGATTGGCTCTTTATGGATGGGTAAACGGAGGCAGTGGCGAGGGCGGCAACTGGGTGAGGCCCTGCGAGGCGGTGGAAATTGGCTAACGAGATAATTATTAACACAACATTGGACGAAGTGCGCGTAGGGGTGCTGGAGGGTGGGCAGCTTGTTGAGTTCTACGTCGAGCGAAAGAAAGAGGCAAGCCTTGTTGGAAACATATTTAAGGGCAAGGTGGTAAAGATACTTCCAGGAATGCAGTCGGCCTTCGTAGATATTGGGCTTGAGAAGGCGGCGTTTCTCTATGTTGCCGATATAAAGACAGAGGTCGAGGACTTTTCTGAATTTATGGAAGATACCGACGTGCCGCTTGAGATGCCCAGCAGGCGTGCCAGAAGTGACCTCACCATAAGCGAACTGATTCAGGAGGGGCAGGAGGTACTCGTTCAGGTCTCCAAAGACCCCATAGGCACAAAGGGCGCCAGAGGAACTTCCTATATAACCATACCGGGCAGATACCTCGTCCTCATGCCAACTATAGAGCATGTGGGCATATCGCGGCGCATTGTAAACGTTGAGGAGCGCCAGCGCCTCAGGGCAATCATAGACGAGATAAGACCCAAGGGCTATGGCCTTATCGTGCGGACAGCAAGCGAACACGCCGACATAGAGGAACTCAGAAAGGACACCGAGTTTCTGCTTCTCATCTGGGACAATATTCAAAAGAAAAAGGAAAAGGTCTCAGCCCCGTCGCTGCTTTATAGCGACCTTGATTTGACATTCAGGAGCGTGCGCGATTTGCTTAACGACGACGTGGAGCGCCTTGTCATAGACAACAGGGATGAGTATGAGAATATTCTCGACTTCGTAAAGAACTTTTTCCCAAAACTGCTGAAAAAGATAGAGATTTACGACAGGCGCGAGCCAATATTCGAGGCATTCGGCATAGAAATAGACATTTATAAGGGGCTTGATAGAAAGGTATGGCTTAAATCGGGCGGTTATATCGTAATAGATCAAACTGAGGCCATGACTGTCATAGATGTAAACACGGGCAAGTATGTCGGGAAGAAAGACCTTGAGGACACTATCTTAAAGACAAACCTCGAGGCGGTCAAGGAGATTGCCTACCAGATACGGCTGAGAAATCTGGGCGGCATAATCATCATAGATTTTATCGACATGGAAATCATTGAAAACAGGGATAAACTCTATGCCGCGTTCGTTGAGACGATGAAAAAAGACAGGGCCAAAAACACCATATTCAACGTCTCGGAGATAGGTCTTATCCAGATGACAAGGAAAAGGATAAGGGAGAGCCTCGGCAGGACGCTGTGTGAAAGCTGCCCGATGTGCGAGGGCAAGGGGTTTGTAAAGTCTCCAAAGACCATAAGCTATGAGATATTCAGGAGATTAAAGAAAATTCCGCTTCACAAAGGAGCCAAGGTAATCATCTCAGCCAACCCCATAGTGGCCGACTACCTCTCTGACGAACAGCGCGCCGGTCTTGAGGAGTTTGAGGTGACGTATGATATTGTCATCATAGTGAAGGCCGACTCAAGGTTCCACCGCGAGAAGATTGAAATAACGGTTATTTGATAAAATGCAAATGCTTCAGGACAAGTATGAGGCGCTGCTTACATACCTAAGGGGCTTAGAGGGTGTGGTACTGGCGTACTCAGGCGGCGTTGACAGCACATTTTTGCTGATGGCAGTGCAGTGCTCTGGTGTGGCTGCCCTTGCCGTCACAGCAGTCTCCCCATCGACGCCCACCTCCGACTTGAAGACCGCACTCGATATGATTAACTCGATTTCCGTACCACACGAGACTATTCGTACCGCCGAACTGCTAGACGAGCGCTACGCAAGCAACCCCCCGGACAGGTGCTTTTACTGCAAGAGCGAACTGTTTAATAAGCTGCAGGTGATCGCCCATGCTCATGGCCTGCCCCACGTAATAGATGGCAGTAACGCAGACGACCTCGGCGACTATAGGCCTGGTCTGAGGGCTAAGGCCATCTACGGCGTCAAGAGTCCGCTTGCCGAGCTTGGTCTGACAAAAGACAATATTCGGCAACTATCCAAGGAGATGGGCCTCAAGACGTGGGACAGACCCTCGTCCCCGTGTCTGAGTTCAAGATTTCCCTACGGGCAGCACATCACAGAAACTGCCCTCTCAATGGTAGAACAGGCGGAGTCTGCCATCAAGGCGCTTGGCTTTGACAATCTGCGTGTCAGAATACACGGCGATATGGCGCGCATAGAGCTTCCCCCTGAGGATATAGAAAAGGCGGTGAATTGGGAAATAAGACAGACCATAACACAAAGATTGAGGAAAATCGGCTTTTTATATATAACCCTTGACATGGAAGGCTACACAAGTGGAAGCCTCAACAGGGTATTAACGGCATCCGGGCACAACGCGTGAACGACAATGAATTCAAACATTTAATTGACCTATGCGTAAAATGCGGCGGTTGTAAGACACACTGCCCCACGTATTCGGCCTCCAAGGAGGAGTCAGAGACCGCGCGCGGGCGCGTAAGGCTCTTACATGCCCTGGTAGAAGGTAATGCAAAGCCGACTAAGAAGTTCAGCGAAAAACTCAGGAGCTGTGTCCTGTGCGGGGCGTGCGCCAACAGCTGCCCGCTTAATATTGACTTAATGGAGGTGTTTTATCACGCGCGTACCCTACTTAAAGACCATGACAAGGTGATGGAACTTACTGGCTATCTGTGCAAACTTGCATTTAAGAACACTGATTTCACCGTTAGTCTTATTAAACCATTTCAGAAATTTATAAACAGTAATCTCTCCAAAAGGAAATTAATGCCATCGAATGTCCGCTTCACTGAAAATCAGTTTAAGAAGACCGGCATATTCATGGTCAAACAGAAGATAGGGCGAGTGGCGATTTTCACGGGCTGCACGATAAAGCATGTCTATCCAGAGCTGATGTACTCGGCGGCAAGGGTATTTAACGCCCTGCGCTATGAGGTAGTGTTTCCAACGACGGAGGTGTGCTGCGGCGCGCCGTTTAGATCACTAGGGATGGAGGGGGCAGCCGTTTCATATGCGCGCAAGAACTATGAGACATTTAGCAGGCTGCAGGTAGACGCCATTATATCACTGTGCCCGACATGTGTTGTGGCGCTGAAAAAACACTATCCCGTGTTAATAAATAAAGAGTTTGACAATATCTATGACATATCGGACTTCCTTGCAGGCAAGATAGACGTGGACGCCATTGGAGATGACGGCGGGGGGCGGCGTAAACCGGTTAACCTCAAGGCGGTGTTTCATGAATCATGCCATCAGCGTAACGAACTCAAAAACGGCCACCGCAGCAGGGAGTTGATTCGAGGCCTTAACCGCGGCGGCTATGACTCCTCAGACTCTTTTGACATAGAGCTGCTTGAGCCAGATAAACAATCGTGCTGCGGCTTTGGCGGGACATTCAGCGTGTTTTTTAATGTTATGTCAAACTATATTCTCAACGAAACCGTCAAAGAACTGGACAAGACAAAGGCCGAGGCCGTAGTAACCACATGCCCCAACTGCATATTCCAACTCAGTAAGTCAATTCAGGACAAGCCCATCTACCATTTAATAGAGATCATCGAAGAGGCAATCGCACCTTAGTCGTAAGTTTATTATAGTCAGCACAATAATCCCTAATCTGCCCCTAATCGACCTCAATGCCCATTATCTGGGAAATCCTCTTTACAAATCCTTCGCACAGGAATACGATGGACTCGACATCGAGGAACTTATCAGCGGAGTCATCAAACAGAGACTTAAAGCGCGCCGGGAACTCGGCGTCAGCTGGCCAGTAAAGCACAAGTATAGGGATTTTAGGCATCAGCTGACAACTCCACGCAAGTTCGGAAGGGTGGCCTGTAGCCTTAACCGCGCCCAGAGCCTCGAGAGCGGCAACGGCCTCATCATGCGATTTGTCGAAGAGTTTGGACATAGGCTCTTCAAACTCCTTTTTTATGGCCTCGACCTTCACTCCGCCGCCTCTGAGCTGCCCAAAGGATATCCAGTTGCCTGTGGGGTGCCCCTTGCCGCCGGTCTTGACATATATCAGCAGGAGTATCTTCTCCCAGGGCGTTACCTTGCCGTCAGAGGTAATCTCCCTGTCGTCACCAAGTATGAAGTCCCTGCCGAGGCTGCGAATGCCGATGCCGGTGGCAAGCACTTCCGCCCCCAGATCAGCGGCAACGGCCTTTAGGTCTACGTCCCTGATGTCGTCCTTGAGTGACTTAATAATGTTTTCACGCCAGTCAACGGTCACAATGCTTGCCGCAATGCGCTGTGCCTTTTCGTTGTCTAAGTACGGACAGCCGGTTATCTGCTGGTCGCCTTTTGATACCACGATGGCAAAGGCCATGCAGGTACGCTGCCCGCACTGGCCGCAATTGGTCTTAGGCAGCTCTTTATATATCTCTATAGGATTCATCACACCCCCGTGATATTAGTTCTCAGGATAAATCTCTGAGATAATAACCATTTCCAGTGGATTATGTACAGTCTTGATTCTTTCTTTATGTCCTTTTCTTTACTACAAACCCAGTAACCCCTGTCCATACCGCTCTTATACCAGCCGTTGTAAAGTACACAACCAGTAATCCAGCGATTTCTCATCGATGTTCAGACATGTTGTATTAATACCTCATTATTGTTTAAAACTATGGACAGCTTGGCAAGTCGATAACCTAGGTAAGGTAATGGAAGAAAAGTTCAGAGAGCTTTTTGACCCTGACGCTGGCCTTGAATTACGCGACGATTTTGTTAAGGAACTTGAAGCGTCTGTCTCGTCCACCAAAGAGAGAATTTCTTTTGATGAGATAAAAAGGCGGCTTGAACTTAATTGAGATGGCGTATGTGATTGAGTTTACACCGTACGCTGAACATGACGCGATACGACTGGATAAATCAATTGCTTATAATATCCTTGATAAAATATTCTGGCTGTCAGAAAATGTTGAATTCTATCTGTGCCCGCGGTCAGGGCTATAAGCATTTCTGCCTAAACTTTCAAATGCGATTGCCATGGCAGCTGTCCTGATTGATACCTATATTATACCGCTGATAATTCCATGATGGAAAACCAGTGCTCAGGGTCGCTGTATGATGCCTCAATGTTGAAGCCGGATTGCCCTACTATGGCCTCAATGCCAGATGGCGTGAACTTGTGTGAGTTTTCCGTGTGGATAGTTTCACCCTCCTCAAAGGCGATTTCCATCTCGAGGGCGTTACACTTCACGAGGCATGCTTTAAGCGCTCTGAGATGCATCTCGATGCGCAGATTGTCCTCATCGAAGTGTGCCACATGCGCAAAGTTAGAGGGGTCGAAGTTTCCATCGACCTCGCGGTTCACTACTAAAAGGGCATTTTTATTGAACTCTGCGGTTACGCCTCTTGAGTCATTGTACGCTGCTTCGAGAATGCCAATGTCTTTAACCATATCGAATGCCAGGAGGAGGCGGTCTTCGGACTTCATTGAGCTGGCGATGCCACTGAGGAAATCGAACCGCTCGGAGGCTGAGAAGTTGCCTATAGTGCTGCCCAGAAACAGGAGCGCGCATGGACGCTCAGTGGTTATCATTGCCATTTGCCGCGTAATGTCGGCCACAATCGCGGTGACTTTCAGCTCAGGGTACATGGCTGTTAGTGCTCTGGAAGAGTCAATGACCGCCGTTTCGCTTATATCAACTGGAAGATAGCTGGATTTGCCTCGTCTGTCGCCGCCTAGACCGTCAAGCAGGACCTCAATCTTTTTACTTGAGCCGCAGCCAAGTTCCATGAGGTCTCCGCTGTCAAAGAAGTTTACCATCTCGGCGGCACAGTTGCGCAGGATTGACAGCTCTGTGCGCGTTACATAGTATTCGGGCAGCGTACAGATGTCTTCAAAGAGCCTTGAGCCTCTGGCGTCGTAGAAGTATTTGCAGTTAATCGTTTTTTGCCTCGCCGTCAGACCCTCCCTGATTTCCTCTTTCACATCTTTTTTATAGGAATGGTCAAGGTAATTAATTATCTCAAATTGCACATCTTGTGTATTGCTGCCATTCATGTTTAGTTCTCCAGTATTTTTCTACGATAATAATTACCGGCAGGGGACGAATCTGACGAGATTCTTTACGTCCCTGACCATTTCTCCTATCATCCTAATAGTATGCTCAATTTGCTCATGGGTGTTTTCATAGCCAAGAGAGAATCTAACTGAGCAGTGTGCGTCCTCTTGCGAAAGGCCCATTGCGGTAAGTGCGTGAGATGGCTCAGGCGACCCGGAGCGGCCGGCTGACCCTGATGAAATGGCAATCCCTTTTTGATCCAGGGCAAGGACAACAGACTCGCCTCGCATACCGGGTAAGGTCATTTTCAGGGTGTTTGGACGCCTCTGCAGTTGATGCCCGTGCATCTGGGATGATGCGGCAACTTCCTTGTTGCAGTTTGTCGCAAAGCGCGAGTATACCCTGAGCGTGAGCTGACAACTGCACGGCAAGCAGGGCGGCCTGCCCTATGGCGGCAATTCCATGCAGATTTTCCGTGCCAGCGCGCAGACCCCACTCCTGGCCGCCGCCGTCAATTAGCGGCTGAACATTGATGCCTTTTCGGATATATAAGGCGCCAACTGCTTTTGGTGCATAGAACTTGTGTCCTGAGAGACTAAGCATATCCACGCCAAGAGCCTCGACATCTACGGGGATTTTTCCTATGGCCTGCACCGCGTCCGTGTGAAATACGGCACCGCTTTGTTTGGCGGCTGCTGCGAGAGCTTTGATAGGTTGAATTGAGCCGGTTTCGTTATTTGCCATCATTATGCTGACCAGTGCTGTGGTTTCGGTTAGGGCCGCTTTGAGATCATCGACATCTACTGTGCCATATTTATCGACATTGAGGTATGTGACGTTAAAGCCAAATTGCTCAAGGTTTTGAAATGTTTTCAGGACTGAGGGGTGTTCGATGCTGGATGTAATCAGATGCCTTTTGTTGCTATTGAAGATGGTTTTAGAGAAAATCACGCCCTTGATGGCCATGTTGTTGGCCTCTGAGCCGCCGCTGGTGAATATCAGCCGTTTAGCGGTACAGTTGATGAGTTGGGCAACTGCGCGCCGTGCTGTGTCAATAACAGCCCTGCCTTGGCGGCCCTCGCCGTAGATGCTGGATGGGTTTCCATAGGCTGTGGTCTGATTCATGGCCTCCCGGACGTTTTCATGTACCGGCGTGGTGGCGTTATGGTCAAGATAGACGCGGTTAGTCGATTGCCACTCAGAGCTGTCATGTGCGGTGATGGCATACTCACCTGAGCCTATGTTAAATGTGTCAGAGTTTTCAGAGTCAGCCTTTGCCACTTGGCAAAGCAGTGTCTTATAGACCGGGAACCCGGATATGGGGTCATAGCGCTCGAGGCTTGTCAGGTCATTAATATTGCAATCCTGCCATGACTTAGGGCCAACCGGGCCGCCTCCACCCATATTGGCGTCAATGGCGCCTCTAATTATGTCGTCAGTTACAATTGCCCTCATGGTGACAGCGCCGCGAGCGGTTGTAATGGTGACTGAATCGCCGGTGGTGATACCACGCTGCCGCGCATCGAGCGTATTTATGGTGACAGTGGGATGAGGGCGGTCTCTGAGCAGGCTTTCAATGCCGTGGTGTTGGCTGCGGAAGTCTGTGGTAACACGCGCGCCTGAGTTAAATATTAGGGGATATCTTTTATAAACTTCCGGTGCGGCTGCAAGCGGCCCCTCAGCGGGTTCTGTGTACACTGGCAGGGGGTCATAGCCGTATTCCTCGAGGATTGACGACGCTATTTCGAATTTTCCTGAAGGGGTGTCAAAGCCCGGCCTGCCGTCTGGGCGCAGGAGGCCTTTCTGCCATTTCTTATACTGTGGCATTACTGTTTTAACGCTTACAGTGCCACCGCTGTCACGAATGTCTTGCAGCGTAAATCCAGTGCCTTTGAGGACATATCTAAAGAGTTCATCCTCAGTTTGCGGGTATAGGTGGCCATAGCCAAGCCTCGCGGCCAGTTCGGCCATGATAAAAAAATCATTTCTGGCCTGCCCCAGGGGTTCGATAACCCGCTCTCTGATGACAAACATAGGGCCATAGACCATATAAGATTCGATTTCGTACATAGTAGTTGCAGGTAAGACAATGTCGGCATAAGCGGCGTCAGCGGTAAGCGTGCGGTCAATAGTAACAAGAAAGTCGAGATTGTTTAGTGTCTTGCGCCATATATGAGGCTCAGGCCATGCCGTAATGATTGAGCCGCCCAAGACAATCAGAGAACGAATCTTATAGGGTTTAGAGTTGATGACAGAGTCACACAGGGCAATGGCGTGAGACTCCCCGCGATAGTGGCTATAGACGGGGAAGCGGTCTTTGCCCAGGGCCTTTGTCATATCCGGATTCTGGATAAGCCCGTCTCTATTGAGCTTGAAATGGTTTTCAGCCATTGTAAAGCACCGCCCACCGGATACATCAAGTTGACCTGCCAGCGCCCACAGGACATGAGCTGCGCGAATGGCCTGAACACCGCTGTCACTGTACTCAAGCCCGCTGTACATGATGGGGGCAGACCCTGAGGCGCCGGCGATTTTTCGTGCTAATTGCCTGATAGTTTGCGCGTCTATGCCGGTGACTGATTCCACTGTTTCTGGTCTGAAGTGCTGGACATAGCGAGTGAAATCATCAAACCCCACGCTCCAGTTGCGCACGAAATCCTCGTCGTAGAGTTCTTCCTCTATGATGACGCCGCACATGGAGAGAGCCAGCGCCCCGTCCGTACCAGGACGAATGGGAATCCACGTTGCGCGCGGCAGTTTAGCCATCATAGTCTTGCGAGGGTCTATGACAACGATTTCCGCACCTCGATTAGAGGCCGCGATAATGCGCTTATAGTCAAGCGGAGGGGAATCTGTGGCAGGATTAGCACCCCAGACGACGATGAGCTGCGCATTTTCAATATCTGAAAACATGTTTATCATCATCCCCCCCATAGTCACATGGGGGGCTATCATAGCAAACGATACATAACACAATGCCCCGACTCCAAGTGTGTTGGGGCTGCCAAAGGGAAAGAGGACGCTTGAGGCTGAGGATACGGCAACGCCCTTAGGTTGATAGACATCACACATGGCCAGTTCAAAACTGCCTCTGCCCGTGTAGATTGCAGTTGCCTCAGGGCCATATTCGGCCTTGATAGACACATGACGACTAACTATAATGTCATAGGCCTCGTCCCATGAGATGCGTTCAAAGTCGAAGGATCCTTTCGGGCCATTGCGTTTCAGAGGGTACTTCAGGCGGTCTTTAGAGTAGACGATCTCTCTGGAGTGCTCACCAAGTCTGCAAATCATCCCCAAAGTAGAGGACCCATCAGCCCTTACCGCGCCTATCATACCGTTGTGGTCATACTCTACTACGACCCAACAGCCCGCCGGACAGATGCCGCATATAGCCTGTTTCTCTTTATTATTGCCGTGGTTTTGCATTTGTTAATATGACTCCCGAAACCCTATGTATCATATCAATAAGAATAACGCACCGTCAATAGTTGAGCGCGCGAAAGCCTCAGGGAAAAAAGTGTACCCATAGTGCCATTAAGTTGACTAATGAAATATTTTTATTATATATTAAATATATGCCTGAGGCCTCAACACCACTGGAAAATGCCGTGAGGATAATTATCAAGGTGGCAAGACCTGACAGGATAGTCCTTTTCGGCTCCTATGCCGCTGGAACATATACATCGGCAAGCGATTATGATATTCTCGTCCTGAAGAAGAATCTTAAAGATCAACGTAAGCTAGTGCAGAACATATATCTTCATTTTAAGCATATCGGCGCACCAGTCGATCTCTTGGCAGTAGATATTGACAAGTTTGAAATACTGAAAGACGACCCATATTTGATATACTACGAGGCAGATAAGAAAGGAAAGATTATCTATGAAAAGCCGCCTAAAGGCAAAAGAATGGCTTTGCCGTTCAAGAAGTAATCTCGCCCGCGCGCGGCTTGGCAAGGCCACAGATGAAATATTGTACGAGGATATATGTTTTGATGCACAACAGCCTGTTGAAAAAGCATTGAAGTCGGTATGTGTCATGCATAATATCAGGTTTAACAGGGCTCATGATATTGCCTACCTGATTGATTTACTCGATTCGGCGGGAATAAAACTTCCCCAAAAGTTGCAAAGGGCAAAATTATTAACTAATTACGCCGTTGAGACACGCTATCCTGGAGATTATATACCAGTTGACAAGACCATGTACGAAGAGGCATTGGAAATTGCAGAAAATATATTAATTTGGGTTGAGAATTTCTTAGAAATGACAAAGTGAACAAGCAACGTTCACTGTCCACAATTACGTATCTAAACAGATGTATATTGGGGGGGGGCAACGGGTGCAAAATGGTATAATGAAAGTGTTGTTGAAAAGGGGAACGCCGTGACAAATGATGAGTTGCAACGCAATAAACGCGCACTCGATCAAGCCCTTGCACAGCAGCGGCTTGAGGGATTGACGGTGCCGCCTGAAACTGTTGCCGAATTGGAGCGTGTAACATGCGACGAAATGACAACTGCCGATGTTATCAGCAATCTTTATGATCGTTACGCCCATATCAAAGTACTCAAACTTTGACCATTATACCGATGCGGCCTCAGGCGTCTTAAAATAACAGGCTTGGCATTACGGGGTAACATAAGGATAACAGAGACAGGGTATAACAGGTGACATCGACCATTTTATCTTCTAACGGATGTTCCTGGTGCAAAAGTGTGATAAAAGGCTGTAAGTATATGATATTA
>JADFXZ010000152.1 GCA_015233265.1 Nitrospirota bacterium | reverse complement strand
TGCCGCCGGAGCTGCCGCCGGAGCTGCCGCCGGAGCTGCAGGTGCCGCTGGAGCTCAACTGTAATATCATCGGCATCAACAATCGCGATTTGACAAATATGACAATAAATGTCAACACAACATTGACTCTGATAAAAGAGATACCAGACGATAAAATAGTCGTAAGTGAGAGCGGGATTAAGACCCGGCAAGAGTGCCTGATGCTTGACAACGCCGGAGTTGACGCCGTTTTAGTGGGCACATCGTTTATGAAATCAAAGGACATTGCCGCCGCAATAGATTTGCTTTTACCAGGGTAAGAGGAGGGCTGCCAAGAAACCTTTCCGTTTTTTTGAGCCGGTTTTTTGGCAGCCTTTGGGGGGGGATATTATGGCAGTATTTTATGTGTAGTAGGGCAGCTTTATTTCGCTTGTCGACTGTCTGATTGCCTTAATCTTTTCTTCGAACTGTGTGTTCATCGGCAATTCTATCTTGCCATGCGCTCTAAGTGCTTGTATAATAGTTGTTATCTGCTCGTCTTCATCCAGTAAATCTAATGGGCGGCAGCCTTTCATCACCACTACTTCTTTCGCGTTCATCATACACCTCCTTCACAACCAAGTGTTTGGCGGCAGCGGCTTATGTAACCAGCTCAACTGCTCAGCCGTTATTGTTATTGCAATAAGCGTGCCAAGACATATTAACTGATTTTCTCTGCCGCTTTTTCCTCATATCCGCCCATAGTTTTGTCTTCTTTTACGCCTTGCCGCCGGTCGGATATGTAAAAATTCCCCTTTTAAAAGGAAAATCTTTCCCAGTGCGGAAAAAATGTTGTAACTACCGCGCATTTTTTGATAAACTTCCACAACGATGCAGACCTCCGCACAGCAAAGAACATTATATCAGCTGATTGTTAGCAGGCTTGACGGGCACAGCATAAGCTCTGCGCCGTATCGCCGTGCGATTATTGATTTGGTAAAAAGTGGTATCGGCGGATTTATCATTTTTGGCGGCGTTAAAGAGGAATTAATACCGTTTATTGTTGAGTTACAGGGGATGTCTGAGCATCGGCTTTTCATTGCCTCAGATATTGAACGCGGTGTTGGGCAGCAAATCGATGGCGCCACGCACTTCCCGTGCCAGATGGCTATGGCGGCGGCCATTGATATGAATCGGCCTGAGGACATCGCACTATATAAGTCGGCCATCACGGCTATTGCACATGAGTCTTTAGCAATTGGAATCAATAAGCTCCTTGCCCCGGTACTCGATGTCAACACAAACCCGTCTAATCCAATTATCTGTACGCGGGCCTTCTCTGGCGATCCCGCGGCTGTGGCAATGTTTGGCAGGATATATATAGAGACAATTGAAGCCTCTGGCCTTATAAGCTGCGCTAAACACTTCCCCGGCCACGGGGACACGGAAACAGATTCGCACATAGCCCTTCCAGTCATCGGTAAAACCGAGGGGCAGCTCAGGGAATCAGATTTTGTGCCGTTTAAGGAGGCCATAAAGGCCGGGGTCTCCAGCATTATGGCCGCCCATATAGCAATCCCCGCAATTGACGCCTACCCTGCAAGCCTGTCTAAAAAGATCCTGACAGACATTCTAAGAAACGAACTGTCATTCGATGGTCTGATTCTAACCGATGCCCTTAATATGGATGCCCTTAAGGACTTTGAAGATGTCGAGGCCAAATGCATCAACGCGGGGGCAGATATTCTACTTCACCCGATGGATGCCGTAGAGACAGCCGATAGCCTTATGAACTGCCTAAGCCGCGGCAGGCTTGAGCGCGCCAACGCCGCAGCCGCGCTCCAAAGAGTGCTCAAGGCAAAGAGCCGCCCGCTGACGCGTTTAAATCCGGACAGCAGCGGCTCTGACCACCAGGCCATATCTACGGCAATAACGGAGAAATCTATTACACTCGTTGCCGGTGGCAATACACAGTTTATCCCTGAGCCGTCGAACACACTCTTGATAGAGGCCGGAGAGTCAAAGTTCCACGGCAGCTCCACCCTCACTCAGTATTTTACGAATCACCTGAGCCTAAGCAACACTGAAGCGGCTGCGGCGGCTGCGGCAAGAGATACTCAGGGGTTGATAGTCTTAGTTGCCATATACACAAACATTGCCGCATGGCGTGGAAGCTCAGGCATCCCACAGCTGGAGATTGACGCAATCAAGGCACTCATAGCAAGGTCTGGTCAATCAGCGGTCATATCCTTTGGCAGCCCCTACCTGTTGAGCCAATTTCAGGAGGCCGGCGTACTGATAGCGGCCTATGAGGCATCCAGGCAGGCCGTGGCAGCCGTATTAAAATGTCTGCAAGGCAAGCTCAGGTATGAGGGGCGGCTTCCGGTTGAGCTGCCCTGTTAGGGCTTACGCCTGCCTTTTATCGCAGCTGAAGCAGAAGGAGCTCTCACCAGAGGATTTTGCCTTATACATAGCCATGTCTGCCTCCTGAATGAGCATGGCAGAGTCGGTCGAATCCTCGGGATAGATGCTAATGCCGATGCTCACCCCAATTGAACACTCGTTGCCGTCTATGTGAAAAGGTACGCAAATTGTGTCGATTATCTTTTGCGCAACCGATTGGACGTCTGAGCGGTCGTGTATTTTCGAGAGAATGATGTTGAACTCATCGCCGCCCATGCGTGCAACCGTATCTGCGTGGCGTACACAGGCGGTGAGCCTCTTGGCGGTTTCTCTAAGCAGTGTGTCACCGGCGTGGTGACCGAGCGTGTCGTTTACCGATTTAAACCGGTTCAAATCCAAAAACAACAGGGCAATGCTGTGATTATACCGTTTTGCCTGTTCTATGGCCTGGTTCATGCGGTCAAAGAACAGAAATCTGTTTGGCAGGTCAGTTAAGAGGTCAAAGTGGGCTATGTGATGAAGCTGTTCCTCGGCCTCCTTTCTTTCTGAGATGCCGACACATGAACCAATGAATCCGACAAACGCACCGTCGAGAGTGAATCGCGGCGTACCGGTATCGAGCACCCATCTGTAGACGCCGTCATTTCTCCTGAGTCTGTAGTCGAGTTTAAACGGCTTTTGAATGCCGGTTGCCAGGGCATATGCCTCACGAAAGCCCTCGATGTCATCTGGATGGATGTTGCTCATCCACATGTCGTCTTTCTCATCTTCTAAATTTCTGCCGGTGTAATCAAGCCATACCTTATTAAAAAACCATCGACTGCCGTCGGTGTTGGCCATCCAGATAAATACGGGGGCGGAGTCAGCCATCATGTGGAATCTGGCCTCGCTCTCCCGCAGATTTGCCTCACAGTTTATGCACTCCTGGAGTGAGTGTTCAAGGGCAACGGCCCTGCGCCTCAATATATGCAGCTCTTCAATCAAGTCGGCCTTCTTTCTGCTGTTATCGCTCATCTGTCGAGACCTCCGGGGGCACGGGTGGGGCGCTTGGGCGCTCTGCGTTTGCCAAACCACAGGGCGATTGCTCAGGGTTTTCGTAATCGTACTGGCCGATAGCGGCTGATATTCTCTCTTGTAAAACTACTCTATCCATACCCGTATTTAATCATAAAACAGATATCAAGTCAAGCGGCTTTAACCATCGTGAGAAATCTCCTTATGTGAGGCTCGATTTCCTGCTTGTCTGCCCAAAGAGAAAGTATGTCCTGTCTGAAACGCAGTGCGCGGGCGTAACCTGCCGCTCGTGCCTGCTCAATGGACTGCCAATCATGGCTGCCAGCAGCAAACTCCCTGTATGCGGCTGTAATTTCCGGGAATATCTCAAGGCGCACATTATCCATTAAGGCGGTATAGAAGGAAAGCAGGATAGTGTCGCGGGTGTCGATGATGTGCCGAAGCGGCCCCAGCTCTGATGTATCGGCAAGGACATCTTTCATTGCCCTGAGGTATATCTCGACGAATCTGTTACCCGTGCCGCTTATAATCTCAAGCCATGTGACGGCGCTGCCATCGCCGTCTTCTGCAAACTCCGCGGCCTCGTGGTGGAGCAATAGGGTGGAGACATCGAGGGCAAACGCCTTAAAGCGATGACAATAATCCTCTGTAATGTCTTTGAGTCTGAGGTCTTCGATAACCTCAGCTAACAGGGGGTCATGTTGCCGCCCTTTGGGGGTAGAAACCTTATCATAAAGAATGTCATAAAAGGGTTGGAGCCTGATGCAGATATGCCGCCCCCGAATCATCGCCGGTGAGGCAAACAGATCTCGTTCCAGTTCTTCGTCGACATAGTAGACCGTGCAGGGGCCAATTGAGGAGATCTTCAATAACCGTCCAAGAAAAAAAGTGGGCTTGCCGTGAATACCGACTCCAGCCCCGTATAAATGGCCGTGAGGCGTCAGTATAGAGTTTATCGCTTCGGAGTCAAACGGTTGGAATTCAACTCCATTAATCGTTAAATTATCAAACCCCTCGTCCTCCAGCTGCTCCCACATTGCCTCCTGCTGAGCAATCCACGGCAGAATCAGGTCATTTGAAATAGCGTCCCAGGGCGCAAGGGCATGAACCTGCCTGTACAGCAGCCGAATCCTCAGAAGCATCCCACAAATGGAATAAAACCCCCAGTACTTCGCGTCAGAAATATCGCAGTTACGCTTAATCTGACGCCTTAGTTTACCAATGTCCATGACAATAGAATAATAATATATGGGGTGAAAATGCAAACGGGATTTTGCGGGGCGTTGTAGCGGCAGCCGGGGCTATTGTAAAAAGCTGCAAAAGTGTTAAACTAAAGTGCCGTGGTCAGATGATTACGTTGAATAAAAGGAGGCAGGAAACACATGAAGAGAGTTTATCTATTGGTGATTACAGTATTCATTTCGGCGCTTAGCAGCGCCTATGCAGCTGACGGGATAAAAGTGGACGTCCCCGTTGTACTCAAAGACGTGAAAGTCGTATTTAACATGGATCATCTTGCCTTTGACGGGGATAAGCCGATAGGGATGAAATACATGCTCCTGCTTGAAGAACATCTAAAGAAGGCAAACAGCACTGGCAAAATAATTGCAATATTTCACGGTGACGCTGCCTATATGACGCTTACCGATGAGGCATACAACAAGTTCAGAAAGATCTCTACTGGCAATCCATACAAGAAACTGATAGCAGATATGCTGGCCTCAGGGATAGAGATAGAGGAGTGCATAGTCTCTATGGGGGCACACAACTGGGTACACGCAGACCTGCTTCCAGGCGTAAAGGTAAACGGAGGTGCAGTGGCCAGGCTGATTATGCTCGGGCAGGAGGGTGTTGTCACTATTCACCCGTAATTTGTGGTGTCACTAAAAATAGATGATCCCGCTATTTTCGACCACGAACAGGATAGGGTTGCTAAGGCGTAGTTAGTACAAGGTAAAGTCAAAAGTATAGCCGCACTTTTCCAGCTGAATAGGCCTTCCATCTATATAGTTGTCGTTTTCCCTAAATTCTCTTAATTTATGGCTCTTTATTTTTCTATATAGGAAAATATACTTCTTCTTATAATTACCTTGACTCGTCGACGGTACTCTATAAAACGGAAAAATCCACAGCCGCGGTAGG
>JADFXZ010000151.1 GCA_015233265.1 Nitrospirota bacterium | reverse complement strand
TTTCGCCGGCTATGAAGGCCAACCCGGTGGTAACGAGCGTCTCACAGGCCACCCTTGCAGTCGGGTCTTTAGCGATTATCGAATCAAGAATGGCGTCCGATAGTTGATCTGCTACCTTATCAGGATGCCCTTCCGTTACTGATTCGGAAGTAAAAAATCAATCCTTCTTTGGCATAACTCCCTCCTTTTTTATGCGTCTAACATAGAATATATATAATAACACTATTCAAAAGAAAATTTCCAAAGAAAAACGCGATGGTCAAGCGATGTCCTATATTTTTTGATGGGGGAAAGGCATTTCATTGACCACTTGACTAATCAGGCGTACAATTGCTTAACTAAAAAAAGGCGGCTGACTCTGATATATTAATAACACACGGAGGTATCTTGAAGATGAACTCTCATTCGATTTCTAAATGGGGTGTTTTTATACTTATCCTGGCTCTCTGTCTGTCTGTCAAAACGGCGGCATATGCCGGGGCTGTTAGCTCATGGCCTATGTTTCATCACGATGCCCAGCACACAGGGCAGGCCGCCAACACCGGCCCACTAACCAATACCCTGAAATGGAGTTACGGCGTTACAAGCAACGTGCCGCCAGACACCCCCAGCATCAGCGGCGATGGGCTGACTTTATACGTAAACGTTGGCGGAAGCAAACTCACAGCGCTCAGTACAGCCACAGGTCAGGTGCTATGGAGTCAAACAATAAGTGGAGAAGGGGCTACAGCCGTTGCGGCTGATGGCACTGTATATGCCGTTGGCGGCTCTCAACTCTATGCCTACACGTCTGCCGGGACGTTGAAGTGGCTTTTTTCGGGGGCGACAGCCGCCATCCACGGCGAACCGAGCATTGGAAGCGACGGCACAATATACGCCGGCTCATGGGACACATACGTCTATGCCGTCAATCCTGACGGGAGCCTCAAATGGAAATATAAGACCATCGGCTCAATAGCCCCGCTTGCCTCACCTACGCTCAGCCCCGACGGTCAGACCTTGTACGTGGGAAGCGGCGATCCGCACATGGTAACAGACGGCACATTGTATGCTATAGCAACCTACTCCGGGAATCTCAAGTGGAGCAAAAAGATAGACAACTCAAGGGCAAGCGGGGCTGTCGTTGCACAGGATGGAACTGTCTATGCCTGTGGAGGCGGTTCTGTTTACGCGTTTAACAGTAGTGGAACGCAGCTCTGGCAATCGGCCGCTGGTACGGCGTCAAGCCTGACTCCGGGACTCTCCTCAGCCGGTATTCTTTACGTTGGTACATCCAATGGCAAGATAAATGCCATCAATGCGGCAAACGGGGCGCTCCTGTGGTCTTACCAGACAGGGGCAAATCCAGCCTACCCCAATGGCCCACAGTATGGAGTGCTGACCGCCCCGGTAATTGGCTCAGACTCCACTGTGTACGTGGGAGCTGTAGATGGTAAGATGTATGCCCTGAAATCTGACGGCGCACTCCTATGGGCATACCCGACATCGCTGAGCATTGCCGAAAACTCCCCCGCCATAGGGGCTGATGGCACACTGTATTTCAGCTCTACAAACACATACCTTTACGCGGTAAAAGACGCGGCACTAAGCAGCTATACATTGAGCGTAACAAAATCCGGCACCGGTGGCGGCACAGTGTCAAGCAGCCCTGCGGGGATAAGCTGCGGCTCAGCCTGTTCGTCTTCATACACTGCTGGTACGACCGTAACCCTCACAGCCTCAGCTGACAATGGCTCTATATCCAATGGCTGGACGGGGTGTGATTCCACATCCTGGGCCCGATGCACACTTTCAATCTCTGCAAATAAGTCCGTTGCTGCCACATTTACATCAGGGTCGTCAATGAGCCTTGCAAGCACATGGATTAACGCGGTCTATGCCCAATATCCAACGTTCTTTGGCACGACATCCGGGGCTTTGACAACGGTAATAGCGGCAAGCGGCACATATTACGTCCAGTGGTTTACCAATGGTACGGCAATTTTGGCCTATTTAGATGGTTACATGTATTTCTATTACGGCGGCGGATGGAACTCCTTTGCTATAGTCTGGAGTGACCCTCTTGCTGCCACTGCGATGATTAACGCGGTGTATAGCGAATATCCCACGTTCTTTGGCGCGAAGTCCGGCGGTGTGGCATCAGCATCCGATTCAAACGGCACTTTATACATCCAGTGGTATACTAATGGTACTGCAATAATCGCCTATTCAAACGGTTACATGTACTTTTACTACGGCGGCGGCTGGTACGCCTTTGGAACGAAATGGAAATAAATCAAGGCGGAATTAATTACTCCGGCTGGCTGGATTTGCCAAGCACAGTTATAAACTCCTTTAGGATGTCGGCATCGAATAAGTGACTGTGGTCACGCAGATACGCAAGCGCCTCAAATGGAGACAGCGATTTAAATCCGGGCCGCGATGTCGTCAGCGTATCGTAGGTGTTTGTTATGGAGATAATCTTGCCCGAGACGTGGAGTTTATCACCTGTCAGGCCCATAGGATATCCCGTTCCCATGAGATTCTCGTGGTGTTCCAGCAGTGGGCGCATTGCATCAGGCGAAATTCCCTTGAATAGATTGACTATATCAAGCCCGTCAAAGATGTGCCCCCTGAGTAATTCTATCTCAAATTCCGACAAGCGATGATGCGGTTTATACAGCACCTCTGGCGGCATAGCGCTCAACCCTATGTCATGCAGAAGGCTGCCCCGGCCAATGGCAAACAGCTCAGCTTCGTTGCGTATCCCTAAAGCAAAGGCCGTGGCCACACAAAACACCGAGACATTCACCGAATGGGTACAGACATAGTAGTCGTGTTTGCTTACAGAAAACAGGTTGTTTATTAAACCCTTTGTGTTTATTATCGATGACATGATTGCCTCTACGGAGTCTTTACACGCCTCCATTTTCTCGTGGCTTACGGGGTCTGCAAAAAGATCCCGAATGACAATCTTGGCGGTCTCCTTTATCAGCATGTTTTTGCTGGCGGCCTGTGCCAGGGCAGGGCCGGAGTCCTTTGCTATCATTATGAGATAATCCCTGTACTTTTGGACATCGCGGCGGTGAATCAACAGTTCGCCGGGGGAAGCCAACAGCTCTTTTGTAATTATAGATTCGCCCTTATTCTTCAGAGGCAGACACGCGATGTTCATATCTGTCTTGGCAAACAGGTCAAAATCAATCGCCGCCCCCTCGAGCAGACATAGTTTATCTATTTGAAGCAGATAATCCCTTGCCTTTAGATAATCTGTGAATGTCATGTCGTCCGGGCTGTCGTTGGCAGCCATCTCCCGCAGTTTGGAGGACTTTTTCGGTGGTGCTGTTGGGGACGGACGCATATGCTCATGATGGAAGACATCAAGCCCCTTTGCAGTATCTATGTACACATGCTCAACGCTGGATTCAATTATTTTCTCTAATTGATCCTGAGACTTTAGCTCGAAATGATGTCTGAGAAACGGCGTCTTAAACCATGACGTATCGAAGCCGTCTATGTACATGCCTAAGCGCGCTGCGCTAGCCGGTATTTTTTTTCTCATTGTTTATCCATGAGTCCGTCATGCGTATCATACATAACAAGGGCGGGTTAATTCAAGCAATAACGCGCTAATGCCGGTTGACAAAGGCGTGTAGTTTTGTTGTATGTTAGACAGAGTTGACATTGCATATTTGTCAGGAGTGGGATCATTTGGTTTGTTTTCTGAGGCTCTGCGGGATTTTCGCTTTTGTGACTTTAGTTGCCGTGTTTGAATTTGTCCCACCGGCTTTTGCGGTTGAGCATTCTGCCATTGAGTATTCTGCCGTTGAGTATTCATTGAGCGGGCTTTTTGAGATTGCCCTCAAGCGCTCCGAGTCTATTAAGATATCGCAAGAGGATGTTACTATAGCCCACAAGGGAAAGGACAAGGCCGTCTCATCTTTTATGCCCCACTTTACGGCCTCCGGCTCTTTTGTAAAATTCAGCGGCGAGAAGGTTACTGATACCGGTTTTGTTATCCAACCTGATACGATGGCAACCGCGAAGTTTAAAATTGAGCAGTCCATATCCCTGGGCGGCAGTGAGTTCATCTCCCTTGACATTGCCCACGATAAGATAACAAAGGGCAGGCTTGATCTGAACACAGTTAAAGAAGATTATCTGATAGGCGTTGCCACCGCCTACTACGACACGCTCAAGGCTAAAAAGGCGCTCACCCTTGCGCACTCTAACGTCGAACGCCTCAGAGATTATAAAAAGGCCGCCGAGATAAAACTCCATGCCGGTGAGGTGACAAAGACCGCTGTCCTCAGGGCGCAGGCTGAGCTATCCGGGGCGGCAGCGCAGCTTGTTTCCAGCGAAAATATGCTTAAAATTAAGAAATCCACACTTGCTCGCACTGTAGGGCTCTCAGGGGATTTCGATATTAAAGACTCTGTCCCAGCTGCTTTTACTGAACTTACCGGCTGCCCCATTGCTGAGCTTGATTGCTTTAAACAAACCGCGATTGAGCAAAGGCTTGAGATTAAATCAGCCCGCGTTCAAACAGAAATATACAAAAAAAAGGCCGATTACGCAAAAAGCACATACTGGCCGACGCTGTCTGTCGAGGGAAGCTACCAGCGGCGCGATGATGTGCCACGCTCCACAATGGTCAACTATGAAACACTCTACGGAGGGGTTACCCTCACCTTTCCCGTTTACGAAGGAGGCCTCAGAAAGGCAGAATTCGAGGAGGCCCTGGCAATGAAACGCCAGAGAGACCTTGCCTTAGATGATGCCATAAAATCCATCGGCTTAGAGGTTGAATCTGCGTACTATAACTATATCTCTCAAAAGACCGTCATGGCCTCACTCAACGACCAGCTGGTCTTCTCAGAGGACAATTTCAACGCAATGAGAAGACAATTCGACGCAGGTCTTGCCACAAGCCTCGACGTCATGGATGCAAACAACCTGCTTGCCCAGTCTGAAAAACAACTGGCTGACGCCGTGTACTCGCTTGAGCTGTCTGCCATTAAACTAAGACGATCGATGGGGATTTTCCTGAAAACCCTGCAGGGACTTGACCATGCCGAGAATTAAAACAAGTTGGCAATATCGAATCCAAGCTGAATCTCTGCGGCCTTCAGCATTGACAATAACTCCCCGTAATTGATACACTAAATATATGAGCAGGATAATTCATAACATCCTTAAAGGTATTGGGAACATCATTGATTTCTCCACACCTGCTTATTATACTCGGTTCGTGCCAAAAAAAGATTATGATGTTTCTAAGCAATACGGTTCAAATCGCAAAGATGCTCTAAATCTTTATAATGATTGTGTAAAAGTTGGTGGTTATCTTCGCAATGCCATGAGCGTCGTAGTTAATGAGATGGAAAAGAAAGATGAGACCAAGAAGTCGTAAATCAGAAGCCTTAGCTGACACCATTAACAAGAATCAGACTGTTGCCCACAACACACAACCTAATATATCTTATTCAACAGTCATTGTGGACAGCCCATTTCCGGACCCTAAGATCTTACAGAAATATAAAGAGATTTTGCCAGGACTGGCAGAAAAAATAATATCATTGGCAGAGAATGAGCAAAGAATGAGACACGAGATTGACATTGCCAACATCGAGTTAGAAAAAGAAGCCAC